>JAMCXO010000009.1:0-18636 GCA_023473545.1 Patescibacteria group bacterium
TATCAAAAGAAGTGAAAGATCGTTTAAGAAAACAGTATAAAACTCTAAATCTTGTTTTGTTAAAACGACAGATTGACGAGATTCTCAAACGGTTAAAACCAACACCTGTCAGGTAACATTATATCGTGAGGCAACGATTCGAAGCAAAGTAACAATTTTTAATGAGGCAATACGGGCCCGACCAGGAAAGTCCTAAAACAAAGGAGAGCATAAGCTGTCCCTGCTCCAAGGTTAAGAAATAATGATCAAACATGCCCAAAACCAAAACCGCCGAAAGCAGCAAAAACCCTAAATTTAAAATCTTTCCGTCCTTTTCTGTTTTGGCGCTGATTTTTCTATAGGTTTTGGCGATAAACCAAAGGGAAAAAGCCAAACCAAGAATGCCGGTCTCCGACAAAATCAAAAGGAAAATATTATGCGGCGGCTGAAAAAGAAAGGTAGGATTTTCTTCTCCCTGGGGCATATTGATAAAATAATTATTAAGCCCAACACCAAAAAGAGGATGCTTTACGAACATTAAAAAGGCGTCTTGGTCTAAAACTTCTCTGCCGACAATAGACTGACTGGACAAGGAGAGATTGGAAAATCGGAAACGAAGAGGGGAGACAAGGATAAAAAAGACAAGGGCAAAAACAAAGAAAAAATAAAAAATCTTTAATCCGCCCTTAATTTTTTTGCGGGAAAGCCGGAAGCCATAAAAAAGCAAAAAGGCAAACCAGAGAAAAATTGCGGCGCGGGAAAGGGTTAACAAAAGAGAAAAACTGCCTATTGCTGCTGCTGCCGACAAAAAGATTTTTACCGGATAAGATGCGTAAAGCCTTAAGCCAAAAATCAATAAAATCATCGAGAGTAGTAAGTAGGCGGCCAAAACATTGGGGTGGGGAAACGTCGCGTACGGACGAAGAAACAGCGCTCCGTTAATAGACGCGTTTGCTATGCCGGGGGTTTGGCCATTAAAATATCTTTCGCCTAAAAAATATAGTATTCCGCCCAAAGAACCCTGATTCAGGTACTGAAGAACAGAAAGCGTTCCTTCAAAAATAACACCCAAAGAAAAAATAAAAACTATGGTTTTCAACCGCTTCTTTGTCTTAATAAACCCTGCCGCAAACACACCGAAAAACCAAAACTCCAAAAACCTAAACAGGCCGTATGCTCCTGCCGGGCGGCTTTTTGAAAAAAGGATGCCTATTATCAGAATTAAAATAAATAGAACAAACGGAAGACTAAAAAGCCTTGCGGCATAAACCTTTATTTCCTTCTTTTTTAAAAGGATGCCTTCTGCCGCCACTGCCAGAAACAAAAGAATAATCAGCAAATCCGTAAAATACAAGGTGGGGGAGAGATAATCAACCCTTATGCCCCTAATAATTGCGAAGTGCGGCCAAAAATGTTTGCCGAGCTGAGTGGGTAAAAAAAGAAGTATTAGGTAAAAAACTATTCCCGAAAGCCTATTCCCGTATCGCTTCACTGTTTAATTGTCTCATAAATATCTCAAATCTCAAAAATCAAAATTGCAAAGATGATTTAAAAGATGGGGTTTAAAATTTTTGAAATATCAAACTATCGGGGTTTTATGACCAGCGTCCTGTCCCGTCCTTCGCCTACGGACTCCGAAAAAACCTCCCTATCTTCCCTAAGCATTAAATGCACTATTCGTCTTTCCCATGCCCTAAGGTTGGGGAGGGGTATCTCTTCTTTTGAAACCAGAACCCTTTCCTTTGTCCTGTAAACAAGATCTCCGAGCCAACTTTCTTTGTTTTTTTTATAGTCCCCAACCTCCAGGGAAACACGCGTAAACTCGCCTATTTTCTTGGAAACAGACAGGGACAAAATAAGCTCCAGGGCCTCCAAAATCTCTCCCCTGTAGCCAATTATCATTCCTCCTTCTTGGGTTTGAAGGTTTAGGCCAAAAACGCCCTCGTCCTGAAAGATGTCAAAATCTCCCGTTATGCCCAAGAGGTCAAAAAGCTCCTTCGCGGTTTCCGCGACAAGCTTTTCGTTTTTATTTTTTACTGCTTTTGGGGCTGATTGTCTCATCTAATTTTTTCTTCCACTCGGAAAGTCCTCCCAAACCCTGAATCTTATACTGCTGTAGTATACCAAAAATTGTAAAAGTATTCCAGTACAGAGAAAGTCCCAGGGGAAAACTATATGAGAAAAAACCTATCATTGCCGGAAAAATATATAAAGACTGCTGCTGAAACGCGGTGGCAAAGTCCTGTTCCTTCTTTTTTTCAATATCCTCGATTAGCTCTTTGGGTTTAGGGGGAGAGGCAAAAAGCATCTTTGATTGAATTAGCTGAAGAAAAGCCGTAAGAGCGGGAACCAAAATGATCAAAGGCGTCAATGAAATCAGATGGGACGGATTTTTGTCCAGGGGAAGGCCAAAAAAACGCAGATCCCAGGGACTTTGAAGTTTTAAAAAGCTAAAATAGACAAGTTTGCCGGTTGTCTCAGGGGTTAGGGTCGGTATGCTTTGCAGGGCCGCGTACAATGTCCAAATTACCGGCAGCTGCACGAGCATAGGCAGACACCCCGCGGCCGGATTAACCCCGTGCTCTTTGTAAAGCCGCATTGTTTCGGCCTGAAGTTTTTTTGCGTCCTTTCCGTGTTTTTCTTTTAGTTTTGAAAGGTGCGGGGCAAGAACCTGCATTTTTTTGGAAGATCTAAGCTGGGCCGCTGTTAGGGGATAAAGAATAAAACGAATAAGCACCGTTAGAATAATTATGGAAAACCCAAGGGCATAGGGGACATGCAGCAAAAAAAGCCCTTTGTAAATAAAAAGGAGAATATTAATTGCCGGAATTGCGTAAGAAGGAATATTTTGCATGATAACTATTTTTGTTTATAAAACGGCTGGCAGGACATAATTCTCAAAAAGGACAGGTATGTCCCTTTTAAAAACCCGTGTTTTTCTATTGTTTTTTTCGCGTAGACGGAACAGGACGGGTCAAAGCGGCAGGCCGCCTGGGTGCCGGTAATTTGTTTTATTAAGGGCGAGACTGACGCTTGATAGAAAGAAATAAAAACTAAGGCAATTATCTTCACCTTAAAAACCCTTCCTTTTCTAATAGAGACAAAACAAAAGGCAATATCTCTTTTCGTTTTTTTCCGGCCATTTCCCTTTTTATGACGAATTTCATATCATAACCCGGTTTAATTCTGTCAAATATATCCTGTATAATAGACGAGAAAATTCTTCTAAGCCTATTTCTGACTACCGAGCGCTTGTCTATTTTTTTGGAAACCGCAAAGACAAATCTGCTATATAGCAATCCGTTGCCGCCTGCCTTAAGAGAAAAAAACGCGCTCGAAAACGATCTGCCCAATGGCGCGCCCCGGGACGATAATCTATATTTTTTTTTAAGCATGGCGGCGGGATAAATTTAGGCCGTTAATCTTTTTCGCCCCTTTGCCGATCTCCTTTTTAAAACGTTTTTGCCGTTTTTTGATCTGGATCTAGCCAAAAAACCATGCTTTCTTTTCCTCTTAAGTTTTTTAAGCTTTATAAATTTCTCCATTTTTTTAGTATATCAGAAAGCGGCTCTTTTTGCCACTTGACAAAAAGACACCCTCAAGACTACACTGCCGTTACCGTTAAATCTTATGGAAAATCAAGAAGTTTCCCGCATTTGGCAAGGCGTGCTTTTATCCATGAAAAGGGATGCTTCCGAAGCGTCTTTCTTTACTCTTTTAAAAAAGACCGCGCTTTTATCCATGGACGGCGAGACCGCCACTATTGCGGCGCCTTCGGTAATTGCCATAGATCTTATCCAAAAACGTTTTTTGGAAATAATAAAAGCCTCTCTCAAAAACCAAACAAAAAAAGACCTAAAAATAGTCTTTGTCCCAAAAACCATTGATGACAAAAATTTACAGGACATAAAAAACGCCCCCCTGTTTAGCGCCACGGAGGGCTTTGTCCCTAGTCCAATCGGACACCTGCCAAGGGTAAACCCCGACTATACGTTTCAAAACCTGGCTGTTTCATCCAGTAATCAGCTGGCCTTTACCTCCGCCGTTGCCGTCTCGAAAAATCTGGGAAAAAATTACAACCCTCTTTTTATCTATGGACCTGTCGGGGTTGGAAAAACGCATCTTATGCAGGCGGTTGCCAATGACGTCTATCAAAAAAAACCCTCTCTTAAAATTGTTTATATAACCAGCGAGGAGTTTACAAATGACGTTGTCGAGGCGATAAGGACAAACCAAACATCCGACATGAAGAGAAAATTCCGAAGCGCGAACCTTTTAATAATAGACGATGTTCAATTTATAGCCGGGAAAGACAGGGTACAGGAGGAGCTTTTTCATACCTTTAATATTTTAATTGACAACAAATCGCAGATTGTTCTGTCCTCCGACAGGCCGCCTAACGAAATTACAAAGCTTGAAAAAAGATTGTCTTCGCGCTTTTTGGGCGGTTTAACAGTGGATATAGAGCCGCCGGATTTTGAGCTTAGAACTGCCATTCTCCTCATAAAGGCCAAAAAATACGGGGTTAACCTTTCCATAGATGCCGCCAAGGCGCTGGCGGAAACCACGCAGGACACAAGGGCGCTTGAGGGAGTTCTTTTAAGGGTTACCGCCCAAACGCCTCTTCAAAACAAAGAAATCACCCCGGACGACCTCCAAAAATTACCCGCCGCCCCCTCGGAGACAAAAAAATTCCTCTTTCATCCGGACGAAGTGATTAAAAAGGTTTGCGACTTTTATGACGTAAAACCAACCCAGATTAAAGGGCCCAAAAAAGACGCTCATTTGGTTAGGGCCAGACAAATCGCGATGTATCTTTTAAAAAAAGAGCTTGTCTTAACCTATACCGAAGTGGGCAACATAATAGGGGGCAGAGACCACACAACCATTATGCACGGTGTAGAAAAAGTGGAAAAAATGTTGACAACAAACACGAGACTGCGTGAGGAAATCCTGCGGATAACGGGCTTCTTGCGTGGATAGCTTCTGGATAATTTTGGTTTATAAACAATAATCGTTCTTTTCCACAAAAAATATCAACTGTTTATCCACAGTTAAAAAATCTCGTTTTTCCCCTCTTTCTTGTCCCTATTGCTTTTTTCCACTTTTCCCGATACACTACTACAACTACGAATGTATATTAAATGAAAACGACGTTTATCCTGCAAGATATACAAAAAAGTATTCCCTTTTTAAATCACGCCCTATCTTCCCGCTCTGTAATGCCCATATTAACAAATGTTTTAATTGAAACAAAAGGCAATGAACTCAGAATGTCAACCACGGATTTGGAGATAGGCGCGGAGATAAAAATACAAACAAGAGGCGAAATAGACGGAAAAGCCCTTTTGCCTGCCAGGCCGCTGTTTGAGCTTCTTGGTTTTTTGCCAGGGACAAAAAGCGCAACCATGCAAATCCAGGAAAAAAGCCTTGTTTTGACAACAGATAGGACAAAAAGCGTTTTTCAAACCCAAAACCCGGACGAATTCCCCAATCTTTATGAAAAAAAAGGCAAAAAGATAACGGTTTTAACAGAAGAAACCATCCAAAAAGAATTGGCAAAGGTTGTTTTTGCCTCAAGCGCGGATTCCTCAAGACCCGCGCTTTCCGGTGTGTTGGTAAAAACCCAAGACAGCGGAATAACCCTGGCGGCAACGGATGGGTTTAGGCTATCCCTTAAAAAGATTAAGGCCGCCTCCGAAGGACAGGGGGATAAGGGTATAATTGTCCCTTCAAGGGTGTTTAGGGAGGTTTTAATGTTTAAAGATGGCGGGGACGTTTCTGTTTTTGTTTCAAACGAGACAAATCAGATCATTTTTTCCCAGGAAGGACGGACACTGGTGGGCAAGCTTATAGATTCCAAGTTTCCGGATTATGAAAAAATAATTCCCGCGGATGCCGAAACCAGGATAACCCTTGACAGGGACGAGCTGCAAAAAGCGGTTAAGGCAAGCGCCATCTTTGCCAGAGAAGCAAACGGAATGATAAGGTTTTCCATAAGAAAAGAGTGGGTTGAGATTTCCGCCAACACGCCCTCAATTGGAGAAAATAGGGTAGAGGTGGAGGCAAGAACGGAGGGGGAGGAAAACGAAATCGCCTTTAACCCCAGGTATGTTCTTGAGCTTTTGTCAAACATTGACGAAGAGGAGATTGTTTTTGAAATGACAGGGCCCCTTAATCCTGGCGTCTTTAAAATCAAAGACGACCCCACCTTTCTTCATCTCATCATGCCGATCAGGGTGCAGGGATGAAGTGGTTTACATGATTGAGACTAAGAATGTTTCCATGCGACAACAAGAGTAGAAGGATCTACTCCTTTACTTTTAATAAAATCTATGGCGTCGGCCTTTGCCTTTTCGTATTGGGTCTCTGGAGAATCGGGGGAATTGGGGTTGTATTTAAAATTAAATACATATATGTTTCCTGGAGCATAGTAAGAAAGTTTATAGGATGCCGTTTCCCATGGCAAAAAGGGAATAAGCGCCTTATTGTTCACAGGAACGGGTGTTGACTGCGGGTTGTCGCTTAAATAGCTTATTTTAAAAATGACCGAATTATTCAATGTGTTAATTAGATATAGATTATAGCGGCTTAACGCAGAAATTGTAGAGTCGGGGACAATCATAAGGGTTTTCCCTCCGTTTTCTAAATGTTGCGAGGTTTTAATAATTGCGGGCGGGGAATTTGTGTAGAAAACTTTCTGGTATAATTTTGCCTGAACAAAAGAGGGTTTTAACTGTTTTTCAAACTCTATGTAAAACACTTGAATCCTGCCAGGTTTAAGAAGAACGGTTTTGTCAGGGATCACGCTTAGAACTTGGGGCGTAATTATTGGCGCACTTGTTTGAATAGTTGGGGACTGGGTTGGCGCCTTCTTTAATGACGGTTTTAACCCTGTCGCAATAAAGACCGCGATAACAATAAAAACGAAGAAGAAAATCAGAAGTAAAGCTATTTTAGTTTTATTGTTCATTGCCCAGAAACTTTTTATAGTATAACATAAAACTACTGCGGAGAGGGTCATTTGGGGGAGTATCATAATGGTGGCAAACCGGCGTATACATTTCATAGGCATACATAAAACTATCATCATAGACACACGTATTGCCGTTATCGGATTGGATTTGTACGGTGCCATTTGGGCCCTTGTCCTTTTTAAAATCAGTCATCAAATTGTCTAGGCTATTTACGGTGCAACGTAGCTGGTTCTTAAAGCCATGCGTATAGCCAGGAATGTGCGCACCACAGCCAAACTCTAAATTCGTATCTAGGCTAAACGTTTGCTCAACGCCCCATATGGTTAAGACGATTAACGGATTTACGTTTTCCGCCTTAGAAGTTTCATAAATGTCTTGGAGGTAACTTTTTTCGTTAGCAACAAGAGCGCCCCCATTCTTAATAACCTGATTTATAAAATTATTTTCATCGCCCAAGACACTTACGTTTCTTCCCTGACCTTTCATTAGCTGTTCAAAGGCTGTTGTGTTAACGGAGGGCGGGGGTGCTGTGCTTGTTTCTGGGGATGACGCATAAGAATTTGGCGCCCCGCCTGTTTCCGGAAACGTTGGTCGGAAAAATACATATGCCTTAATAGAATGCATAAACATATCCCGAGAAAGATAGCAGTCTTCTGTGTTTGCGCCCGATTTGCTCCATCCTGCCTCTATTGCCCAAAAAGTACCATTGCTGTCCACTTTGTTTACTATAAGCATGTGCCCTTTATCGGAAACCATCCCGCTGAGATCTTTCGTGCCCGCAAGCGCCGCTCCAATGTCTCCAGGTTGAGGATTCGCTACCTGCTTAAAGCTATATTGAGCCCCGTTTAGGCAAATTGTTAAACGGGGGAGTGAGGCTAAATTTTTGGCGAAGAGAATATTTTTGTGATCGTTGGGGCATCCTGCGTCTCCGCGGTAGATAGCGTTGCTGTCGCCTGTGGCAAGGGCAACGGAATCTGCCACAAAACCAATGCACTGGGGGCAGCCAGGGTCATTATGATGTGGCTTGTTCATTGCATTAAACGCATTAATTTGATCCGAAGAATATCCTTTGTTGGCAAGAAACCTTTCAAGACAATTGTTGGTTTTGTAAGTTGTGTAGCCAGGCGTTAAAGTATTGCATTCTTTAAAAGCGTCCATCACATCGTCTGCCGTCTGTTGCACGCTGGCGTTTTCTTGCCCCGGGGAAGGGCTAGATGTAACCGGTGTTGGACTGGCGCCGGGCGTAGAAGTCGGCAGTCCTCCTGTGCCGGTGCCCCCCGGAACGCCAAAGCCGACAATGCTAAAGGTGAAAATAAAAATCAGTATCACAACCAGAATTGGAATCAGAATCTCGGGATTGGCCGCGGCCAGTCTCATTAAATAGGAAACCGCTTTTTTTCTTGTTTGATTGGTTAAAAAAGATAATGGTTTAGGGATGCCGATTCTGCCGCCTCCGGCGGCAAGGCGGTTTAGACGATTAATTCCGCTCCCGATTCCCCTGTTAAAAGCCCCTGTAAAGCCCCCCTTCCCCCCCGCGTACGGAGCGGAAAGGGGATGGGGTACTTTCTGCGGGGCACGAGATGCCTCTATTTTTCCCAGCGTCTGCTGAAAAGACGAAGGCGTTTTAGGAAAGGAAGAGGCCGGGGCGGGGGTTGGTTCCGGCTTAGGTTGTTCCCGGACAGGGGCGGGGACGGGTTCGGATGGCCGGGGATGAGGCATAAGCGCCCCCTCAAACCAGGTTTTTGTTTTCGGTTCGATTGGTAAAGGTTCTCCGGGGTGGGTAGTTTCAACAGGTTTTAACGGAAGGACAATTGCTTCTTTCTGCCCCGCGGGTTCTTGTTTTAGGCGGATTCTTTCGTTTGCCAAGGCAATCTCTTGATGGGTAGAGCTATAAGCCTTTGCTTTTTCGGGATGTTTTTGAACAAACTCTTCCCATCTTTTTTGCTTAACCTTATTTAAGATGTCTTCGTAAGATGTGCCCTGTTCGTGTTTTAGACTTTCGTATCTGGCGTTTGCCTCCGATGCTATTCTTAAATGGGTCATGGATACCGTCTGGTCTTGTTCGGTTTTTTTATAGACCCTGTTTCTTTCCCTGTCGTATTTTTCAACTCTTCCCGCGTATTTATTGTTGTTTCTGAATTCCCGCTCTGTTTCCCCGGCAAGGGTGGGCGATGGTCTTTTTTCTTCTAAAGGAGGCCCTTTTTCGTCCTTAAGCGATCCATATTTATAATCAAGCCATTCTTGGCTGGCCGGTCCTTTCTCCGGATTTTTTGCCTGCCACTCTCTGATTTTTGCCTCCTCAATCCTTTTATAATTCTTATCCTCCTCCATTAGCTTGGTTTGGTCTCTAAATCCAACAAGGGCTGCGGCAGAAAGGGCTGTTTTTAAAAGATTACTTTCTGATTCTGGCTGATTTTGTTTCTGGGGCGCCGGCGGAAGCGGTTTTTCCTGGGGTTTTATGAAAGAGTAGGCTTCCGCCACCTCTTTGCCAAGCCAAAGCCCCCGAAGTGTTTGATTGTCTATTCTTTGTCTTTGTCCCCATTCTAAAAATTGATCTATGGTTTGGTGGGCGGCGGCAAGGGGGTGTGTCTTAACAAAGCTCTGCCAACCCTGAGCCCTTGCCTGGGCGGCCTGCGGATTTGCCTGGATAAAGCTTATCGTCTGGGAGAGGTTTTTTGTTTTAGAATCCATAGTTAGCTAGCAGAAAAAAGCTCTTTAGCCAAGGCCTGTCTGGCATCTTCGTTATTTGGGTGAGAGGAGCTTTCTTGTTGGTTTGGCACTGTTTGGGGGATTGGGGATTGGGCCGCCGGCACTGCCTGTTGCGCTGACGGCACTGTCTCCTGTGCCTGGGATTGCGCCTTCTCCAATGGGTTGGTGGTAACTATTCTGTGTTCGAAATCAGCCGCCACAACCCTCATGGCAACATGATTTTGTCCGGCAAAGAAAAGCGCCTCTCCGATACCGGCAGAAAGCAAAAGCTGTTTTTCCCCGGATGACAAATAGAAGGTTTTTGCCACGATGTCTACCTCCGAGGGGCCTTGTTTCATTAAAATCTGAAGCGACGAGTTTGAGAGAACGGCTTTGCCGTAATCCGTGAGCAAAAAATCCTCCGCGTCCTGGGTAACCGTTGTTAGTCCAAGAAAATACTTGCGCGCCCTTTTGGCAATCGAATACACAAACGCGGCGCTGTCTTCGTACTTCATCATATACCAGGCCTCATCCAGAATAAGGATTCTTTTTCTAAGATCCTTTCTTACCTTTGTCCAGACAAAATCAAGAATAATATGCATGGCAATGGGTCTTAATTCCTCTTCCATGGCCTTAATAGAAAATACGGTTAAGGGGTTTTTAATGTCAAAATTAGACTGCTCGTTAAAAATGCCCGAAAGACTGCCCTTGATAAATTTTTCAAGTATTAGCGCCAGATTCTTGGCAACCGGATCTTCTGTGCCAAGAAGGGTTTTATAGAGGTCTTCCATCAGGGGCGGCTCTTTTTTCTGGGTCTCGGGGTTTTGGTTGATGCCTTTTTGCTGATAGGTTGTAACAAGCGCCCTGTCCAGAATCGCGTCCTGCTCCGGATCCAGTTCTCCCATCACGATTCGCAATAGTCCGTGCAGGGAAAGTATTTTAAGCCCCAGCTCGTTTTCGCCTTCTTCGTAAAGCCCGGAAAGATCAAACGGATTTATTTTAATAGGAGAGGATTGGGTGAACGACATATATTCTCCGCCCAAGGTTTGGCAAAGCGCTTCGTATTCCCCCTCCGGGTCAACCACGATCACCTCTGTTCCAAACATAAACTGCCTCATAATCTCAAGTTTTATCAGGAATGATTTGCCGGATCCCGACTTGCCAAGTATTACCTCGTTGGCGTTTTCCAAAGAGAATCTGTCAAAAACAATCAGGGAGTTGTTTTGGGCGTTGATGCCGTAGAGAACCCCTTTGTTTTGGGTGAGAATGGCGGAGGTAAAGGGAAAGGTGGTGGCAAGAGAGGTAGTGTCCATGTTGCGGGTGATGAAAATTTTATCCTGCCCTAGGGGCGCGGTTGACTTAAAGCCTTCTTCCATCTGAAGGGTGGCGGTTTTCGGCAATAAAAGTATTGAGCCAAGGGTGGTCTGCAGTTTTTTCGAAGCCTGTTCCAAATCGGCCGGAGATTCGGAGGACAGGGTAAGATAAAAGCTTAGCTGGAAGAATCTTTCGACCCCTTTTGCCAGTTCTTCCTGAAGGGCAAGGGCATCCTCCAGGGCCGCTGTTACCTTTGGATCTATGACCACCCCTTCCTGCGCCTGGGACGAGATTGTCGCCTCCATTTCCGCGATCTTTCTTTTTAGATCGGACAAGACATCAGGGGAAGAGGCCGGGTAGATAAACATGGCTATATCCATTGTGTGGTCAAAATCAATTACCGGCTCGATCCAGTTGGCAGAGACAAACCGGGGGTAATCGGCTATAAAAAAGGTTCGGTAAAACGTTTCTCCTATTTTAATAAACTTAAAGTCTACCTCCACAGACGACGGGGATATAACATCCGTTAAAGACACGGTTCCTTTTTCAAGCTTGGCAAGGGCCGGATAGGGAGCCTGGGTGTTTTGGTTTTTGTCTTTTTTCCTGCCGAGATTAAATAGGTTCATTTAGTGTTTCCTTTCACCACGATGGGGCTTTTTTCCTGGCTTGATTCTCTTGTCGCGTCCTGGTTAAACACCTCGTAAAAAAGCTTTATCAGCTCTTCCCTGTTAAGAACCTTTGCCCTGGTGCCGAGTTTCGCAATCTGGGTCATGACCGATTCCGCTTTGGTGTGAAGGGATGCCCTGGCCGCGTCAGCAAAATTGCTGCCTATGCCCATTATTCCTTTTTCTAAAGAAGAGAAGGAAAGAATAAGATAAAAGTTTTTTTCCAAAACGGCATTGTCCTGAATTAGATTCTGCACGAATTCCTTATAAAGACGTATCTGTTCTTTTATTTTTTGGTTCTGTTCTATTGATAGCTCTTTATGAAAGGATGACTTTTGTTCCTCCTGATTTAAAAGAGAAATGTAGGAGGCGATATTCGTTTTTTTATTGCGGATCAGGATTTGGACGGGAAAGGACAGGGAATTAAGAAGATTGGCATAGCCCGCGATTTTGGCTGCCTGCTCTTCTTGGGACAAAAGGGCGAAATTTGCGGATTGTATCTCCATAACAAGACAGGCGTTTCCTCCGGAGAGAATGGCCACGTCCTCCAGTATATCCTGTATTTCCGTGAATTTTTGGGCAGAACCCATCTGGGCAGTTTTCATAAATTGATTTCAGGTTTTGAATAACTCTTTTCTTAGCGTTTCTCTTTCATCGGTTGAAGAAATCTGAAGAAGAGGAATTATTTCCCCTTTTGCCGCTAGCTCTATTTTGTCAAACCTCTGTTTTCCCTGGGGATCCTCGAATTCAAGGGTATATATTCCGTTTAAAAGAGGGGTTGCCGAAGAAAACTGGCCGAGAGAGTTGGTTTTAAACGCCCTGACGGGATTTCCGTCTTTGTCTTTAACCTCTATCAGAATATTTACCAGAATGTTTCCCCTCGCGTCTTTTACAACACCGGCCAGAATATTAGGAATTTCAGGCACAATAGGCATGCCTGCCGTTTGGGACATTGATTTGGGCACACTGACAACGTTTTGGGTTTTAGGCAGGGTGAATGTTCCCGGGGCAAAGACCCTCTGGCTTTGACTGTTAAGCCTTTGGGACAAAAGCGCCAGCTCTTTTTCGAGCCGCCCCTTTTCCATAAGGGCCGCCTCAAGTCTGGACTCAAGCTCTGCCACTTTTTGGTGGACCACGGGGAAATTATTGGTTTTTTTCTCAAGTGATTCTTTCGCCTTTGCCGCCTCAAGTTCTTTTTTGATTGTTTCCGTCTGCTCTCTCAGTATTCTTTCGTCGTTTTCGATGACTGCCTCATCCGTTGGGACAAGGTCTTCCATTTTTGTTTCTTTCTGCCTTTCGGGCTTGGGCAGGGCAACGTTCAGGTAGTTTTGGCTGGGAACCTTCGGAAAATAAAAGGTAGAGAGGGATTCAAAGAAGGTCATTTCTCTTTCGTCCAATTTATTGTTCGGGCGGATGTTTGCTGTTGTGTTTTTTAGGAGGGACTGAAGTTTTTCGTAGGACGAGGATCCCGGCGCCCTTTTTTTAGCAACATGGTTTAGGGAGATGTGGAGTATGGCTATTTGCCCTTCTTTTTTAAAGAGATATTCGTTTGGCACAAAAAGGGCTTTTAAAAAAAGGTAGATCATGGTGTCCATCGGCCTTCCCTCAAGCGGCACAAAAGCCATGGAGAATCCGGCTATAAAGATAAAAATCGCGATAGGAAATTTAATAACGCCCAGAATTTGTATTGAAAACATGATCCAGGCCATAATGGAGCCGGCGGCAAGATAGGCGAATTGCTTAACAGTCATGTCTCCTATCAGCTTGAACTGAAAACTGGTTATGTCCTGGGGTATCGGATGATTTTCCATAACTATTGTATGCTTTCAGCATATAACGTGAAAAATCCGATTGCAAGATTATCAAAGTAGATCAAAATAGAAGGCTTAAGGATTGTTTCCTAATTCCTGCCGACCCTAGCCTCCGCAGTGCGTAAATTTTACATTGCTTTACTTGACAAGGAAAAGCTATTGTGTTTTGATTAAGACATGCCATTTGATGAAGCCTATAAAAACAAAATCGGCGAACGCTTAACCCGCAGGCTTGCCGAGGCCATCAAAAATCAGGAAATTGATCAAGAAAAAGCCGTCTTTCTTGCCTCCTATATTCTTTCTAATCTTGACGGCGCCCAGGACAATTCTCAGCTGGCCGATTTTGTTAGCGGGCTTTCTTCCGAGTGGCCGATGTTTTCCCGGATTTCAACAAATAGCACCGAGCAAGACCATGACCAAGGAAACCAAATCGCCGGAGAAAAGACAGAAAAAACAGAAGACGCAATAGGAGAAATCTCGGGCCTTATTAAGCAAAACAAAATAGATGAGGCAATTAGCGTTGCCAAATTGGCAAACGACCAAACAGAGAAAGGGGGAACAGTTTAGAAATGCCGGTTATACCATCACCTGATCAAGTTATACCAAAGGTGTTGATTAAAGAGGCCGTGAGTAGTCCGAAAAAGGGTACTCCGGAGGCTGTGGCGGAGGCAATTGCTCAAAAGGCTGACAGCGGAAAATGGAGGGATGGGCTTACGGAAGCCATAAGATCCCCTATTGATCAGGGAAGAATCTCTCAAAAAATAGAACAGATAGGCATCGAGCGCGATCCCGCAACCGGCGCCAAAAAACGCAGTCCCCAAGAAGAAACGCGCTATCGCGAGGCAGAAGGGAGGGCGGCGCTGGCTAAAAAATTCTTTGAAGAAGGTTATGGAAACATGAATTTTGGAGAGCAGTTAGAGCTTAGGGCGCAGATTGAAGAAGCGGTAAAATTTAGACCTCAGCTGGCTCAAGAAATGAACGCCATGGGCGATAAGCGTACGAACCCTGGCTTAAAGAAGGCATCTTTTGAGCGGATTCTTAATGATCCTAGGTATATTGCTCAGGCAAGAGAAATTATCAACGCTCTTTTAGATCCGGAGAAAAAATTAATAGACGAGGCCAAGGTTACCGAGGCGGAAGACAGGGTTTCGGAACAGGAGATCGAAAGAGACAATAAACAGTTAGAGCTGAATGATGTAAGCAGAAGGCTTGCCGCAGTTGATCGTCAGCTGGCAGAATTTGCCCGGCCACAAGGCGCTTCTCCTGGTTTAAAAGCCACGGACATAGACCGCATAAAAAATAACCTTTCTACCATACAAGCGGAACTTGTTACCTATCAAACACTAACCGATAATGTTCAGTTTCGCTTAGCCCAGCTTCAGCAGGAAAGGGAAGCGGTGCTTAGGGGTTATAACGGCAGACCCCTTACCGATATAGACGCTGAAATAAACACAGAAAGAAATAACCTTAAAAACGCCCAGCAGAGCTTTGAAAGGCGGCAGGCCGATATCCAAAAACTGCCGGAACTAGAACAGGAGCAGCGAGAGGCTGAACAGCAAAAACTTACCCTGGAAAAAGAAAGGCGCGATAGACAGCTTGAATTTAGCAGATTGGATTTTGAGCTTCAAAAAAGAATGCGCAACCTCGCGGACATAAAAGCGATTAGAGAAAGCGAAGAGCAGGATTTGGTTGACGGATTTGGCAGTCTTTTTGAAGATGCGGCAGATAGATATATCGGAGAGCAAATAGAAGATGCAGTAGGAAAATTTGACGAAGAAATAGAAAGACTAAAGAAACAAACAGAGGACGATCAGGAAAAAGCGATGTACGACGCCCTAAGAGAAAGATGGCTTGGAAAAGAGAGAACAAGAATGAAAGGATTTCCTGGCTTTAGGCGCAAGGACAAATATAGGCCAATTGACAGAACGCAGGTTGCTGCTGATTTCGATTTACTGATGAAAGGGGGACCCGAGGCGGTGGCAAGAGAATTGCTTATGTCAAGAACGAATCCCGATACAAATAACAACTATACCGACGATGAGACGAAGGCAATCCTTGTCAACAAAGATTACCTGGCAAAAGTGCAGCCCGAGATTGTTAGGCAATTATTAGGCAGAAGAATGCTTACGGGAGGGATAAGCCCAGAGGACATTCATGTTATTGTTAACGCGCCATGGGGCGAGGGCATGATTGATGAGGCACTAAAGAAAAATGAAGAATTTAGACAAGCGGTAGAAAAAGTGATGGGCGCAGGTTCAGTTAGCGGACCTGGTTACCTGGAAAGACTTGGTCAGGAAATTAGAAGAAAGCCATGGCTTTTAGCCATTCTTTTAGGTTTTGTTATTCTACCCCTAAAGGCTATAAAAACATCAGCGGCAAAACTTGATATAGGGATTTAAATTGTTGGCAGAATATCTACCGGGCTTTTCAAAATCCAGATCCCAAAAAACATGGTCTAAGAAATCTTGGCGCCTTCGCCATGGACGTATTTTGCCACAAATTACTTACTTGCAGGTGTTAAAGCCGAATTTATCGATGCAGGCAACCCCTGTAATACCGGCTATTAGATTCAGAATGGCAGAAGAGAGAAGAATAATTACCAATCCGATAATAGCGTAGGTCATGGTTTGCCTTGCTCCCTCAACCTGTTTTGGGTCTCCGCCGGATGTTAAAAATTTTATGCCGGAAAGGATTACGAAAACTAAGGCCGCAACCCCGGCAAAAACAAAGGCATAGTTTATTACATTGTAAAAGACAGCCTTAACGCAGTTTAAAGTAGCGACATTCGCGCCGTTTTGGTCAAATAAACAGTTTCCCCAGTCCATATGCTAATCCTAGCAAAGACAAGAGAAGATGGCAAGATTTATTGGTATAATGTTTTACTAATGAGGTTTAGACGGATAGAAATTTTGCTGTTTTTTATAGCGTTTGTCCTGTTTTTCGCGAAAGCGGCCTTTCTTCTGGATCCCGACTTTGGCTGGAGCCTTGAAATGGGCAGGTTAATTAGTTTGCATGGCATTCCCAAAACCGATCCCTTTTCTTATACCATGCCAAGCTATCCCTACGTTGACCATGAATGGCTGGCAGATCTGGCAATTGCCAAACTTTATCCTGCCTTTGGCATGGTTGGGCTTTCCGTAATCAGTGCTTTGTTTCTTGTTTTAGCCCTTGTTTTTTCTGTTTCCCGCGCAGGCTTTGCAGGCCGCAAGTTTGGGTTAATCCCTACCCTTCTGGCGGTTTTGATCCTTTTTCCCTTTGCTTTTTTTCGGGTGCAGGTTGTTACCTGGTTTTTCTTTTCGCTTTTAATTTTTATCATTTTGGATGAAAAACATTTTATGCGCTTCCGTTTTTTTATACCCGGGCTATTTTTGCTCTGGGCAAATCTGCACGGGGGATTCGCGGCCGGCATAGCAGCGCTTTTAATTGTTGTCTTGTCCAGGGCATGGAATAAACACAGGTTATCTATAGGGGATTTTGCTGTTTTTCTTGCCTCTCTCGCCGCCACCTTGATTAATCCTTATGGTTTAAGATTGTGGTGGGAGGTTTGGATGCTGATGTCTGATAGTTCCATTCATTGGACAATCAGTGAATGGATGCCTTCCTTATTTTTTTTAAATCCGGCCTTTTGGATATTTGCTGTCTTGTCTCTTATCGCGGTCTTTAGATATATGAAAAAGTTTAAAGCCCCGGAGCTGGCCCTTTATTTTATGTTTTTGGTTTTCTCCCTTTCCAGCTTAAAGCAAATACCCTTATGGATAATTATTGCTTTGCCAATGACGATAAGCTGTTTCTTCTGGTTCTACCGGGAAGTCTTGGCTATTCAATACGGGGGAACGCGTTTTTTAAAAGCCTATAGGGTTCTTTTTCTGATTATTGCTGTTTTTGTAATTATTCAAAGAGCGGCCGGGTTCATCGGTTCTGGCATTTTTAAAGCGGGCTTAACCTATCCGAGAGGCGCGGTTTTGTTTTTGAGAAACCAGCCGAAGCCGCTGCGGATTTTCTCGACATACGGCTGGGGAGGATATCTTATTTGGAAACTGCCCGGGGACAAATTATTTATAGACGGCCGAATGCCGGACTGGAGAAGAAACGCGCCTGTTAAGAATGAATCAAATAACGCGATGAAGGAATATGAAAAGATTGAAAGCGGCAAAGAATCGTTTGCCGCAGCTGTTAAAAAGTACCATATAGATACCGTGCTTTTGCCCCGGCAAAATAAACATCAGCCGTTTCGGAAAGGGTTGACCGGTCCATATCAAAATCTTGAGGCATTTATCGTTAATTTGACAGGTGCCGGCGATAGAACTTTTGATTTGGAAAAAGAGCTGAAGAAAGAGGGCTGGAGGCGGGTTTATAAGGACGGCAATTCAGTCGTTTACCGATTGGACTGATGAGTTTAGCAGGTATTATTTTTGACAGGTATGAGTTATAGTGGGAATACAAATATTATTGATACTAAATGATTGGCCGGTTATCAGTGTCCAGACGATATTAAGTATTAAAAACGCCCCGAGGATTATTACCAAGCCTACTATAGCGGCGACAATATGATTTCTGGCCGCTTCAACCCCGGATTTATCGCCGCCTGACATCACCCATTTGATGCCTCCGTAGATAAGAAAGGCGATGGCTATAATTGTGCCCGCGACAATCATAAGGGTTATTATAAACTGAATGATTGAATTAAGGGTGGTGTTTGAAGGAATTGCCCCGGGAACATTCTGCAAATTAACCGGCGATATTTGAGGATTCGCTTGGGCATTTGCCAAAGCGAAGGCGGCCGAAGCAAGATAAGAGACGGCTCCAATTAGCGGCGTTACTTTTTTAAGCACTCCCATGCCCTATGATAGTCATCTTTTTCTTAATTTGTCAAGCCCTAAATTGCTATAGGATAATTTAAGGCGAGGGGACTGGCGCAGGGACGGTTGCCGGAGTGTGTATAAAAAAATTCGCGTTTCCGCCGAGAAGCATGATTATGGTTGATATTATGAGAAAAGAGGCGGCAATGACTATCAATCCTACTATAGAATAGATCAGTCTGCTTCTGGCGTTTTGAAGTTTCTGCTTATCTCCCCCCGACATAACCCACTGCACCCCGGAATAAACAATAAAGAAGATTCCCAATACTATTCCGGCAGTAAAAAGAAGGTAAATGCCCATGTTAATCACATTTGTTCCCACTATAACTCATACCTGTCAAAA
>JAMCXO010000012.1:0-18018 GCA_023473545.1 Patescibacteria group bacterium
TTTGCGATTTTTTTCTTGCCACGTCCCCGATATTGCCCCACCAGAATCAACATAGTAATCAAAATTAAGCGGGTAAACCAAAGATTTCCTCTTGAAGAGATGATAAATAAATCAATGTCATCTTCTTCTTGAGAATTCTTTAAAGACAACCCGCCGCTTATGCCGATAAATAAAACCGTTGGTACAAAAGAGAGGAAGCGAATAATTTTCTCGACAAGCTCTAATTTTTTTTTGCTTATTTCCTGTCTCTTTCTTCTCGTCTTTACAATTTCTCCCCGCCCCAAAAGAAAAAACAACCCATCTTTGAGTTCCCACCTTCCAGGTGGGAACTCGGTTAAAGACTTTTCAAACGGCGTCCGTTTAGTTTTTTCTGCTATTAGAAACCTCCAGATTTCTCCTTTGGTCAACGGATAATCAAAAATATCGCTATAAATGAGCGTTCTTACAACTGATTTTCTTACGCCTTCAAGCATATGGAGATAAACTCTGAGTTCCCACCTTTGAGTTCCCACCTTCCAGGTGGGAACTCAGTTAAAGGCAAGGATTTTATTATTCATCTTCATCAATTAATAAAGCAGAAATATTTGGATCTATAACTTGATCTTCTTCCACAAATGCTCTGTAGGTTAAGCTAGGGTTTGTTTGGGAAAAATAAGATAGAATAAAATCCGTATTGCAGAATGCATGCTTTTCCGAAGAAAGATAATAACGATACGAAGAATAAGGATACGTCTTGTTCTTCCACTGCAAAAGAGAACGGGGATTGCGATGAATGTACTTTGACACCTGCAGTAAATATTCGTCCGTTTTTATTAGTTTTGCTTTAAATGCTCCCTGAAATAAAGCTCCAACACGCTTATGTTTAGTATTAAAATACCTTGTATAACTGTTTGCCAGATTGCTAACAAAAGAAGTTATTCCTCCATCGGCTAATTGCTGGGCTAAAAGATGAAAATGGTTCGGCATCAAACAATATACAAAAATTTTAACCAGTTCTTGTTGATCTCTAACCTCTTTAAACGAAATAGCTTTTCTTCTAAAATCGGAGAGCTTCTGCGGCTGAGGACATTTACGATAAAAATCCAATGTTTCCATAAAACGGGAATAATCCCAACCATCCATAAAAATGTTTCGCTTTTCAACACCTCTATTGTAGATATGATAATAATAGGAATTAACAAACGGAGGATTTATCATTAAGTTAATGCTATCATATCGAATTCCCACCTTCCAGGTGGGAATTCAGAGTTCTTACCTTACTCCGTATTGGCTTAAAACCTGAGATACTCCCTGCGAAAGGGTATCAACAGCAGTTTGAGAAGAAGTATCTGAAAGCACCGAAGATACCGCATTGCCAAGATAAGCATTCATTTTGGCGTTCAGCCCGTCATCATAGGTGTCGCTGGCAAAAAAAGAAGAGGAGGCATTGGGCGCCTGCTCGACAAAAGGAGCAAGATAGGTGCTGGCGCTAAGAAGATTCGCCAGATCCTTCCTTCCGTAAGGCTCTCCAAACAGTCTTGTCTTTGACTCTTCCAAAAAGAGTTTCTCCTCGGTTTCTTTTTGCGATAAGAATTTCATAAAATCCAGGGCTTGACTCTGATGCGCGGTCTTTGCCGAAACACCCTCCGCCCAGTAACTGGCTATTGTTTCGCTCTCACCAGCCCCTGGCAGGTGCGGCACGGAAAAAATCTTAAAGTTTAAATTATTGTTAATAGATTTTATGGTAAATATATCCCATGAGTAGCCAAAATACATTGCCAAATTGCCCTTGGCAAAAGCAAGAATAGAGGGATCAAGGGTGGAATTCCAAACCGCGTCACCTTTGGCAAACGAGGTATAGAAATCAAGAGCCTGCGAGGCATAATTAGAGGCCGAAAGATTTTCAAGATCCGCCCCGTTCTGCTTAAAAAGCAGGGAAATTATATCCGGGGCGTGGGTGACGTTGCTGAAGGTTCCCATGGCGCAACCGGCTGTCATAATCTTTCCTTCTTGATTCTTAACGGTAAGGTGCCGGCAATCCGTTATAAATTCATCCCATGTTTGAGGAACAGAAAGACCGGCTGATTTAAAAAGATTAGTGTTAACAAAAAGGGAAAGCGTGTCTATTTCCAAAGGTATGCCGTAAATCGCTCCGTTTTTCGTCAAATCGGCTCCGGCAACGGGATAGAAAAAATTATCAAAATCGCTTTTGCTGATAACATCTGTCGGCAGGGGTAAAAGATAGCCGCTAAGCATGGGCAGCCACGTATTATGAAAACGGAATATATCAGGCCCATTGCCGTTTTTAATGCGGGTGATTAGTCTCTCCCGATATTGTTTGGGATCTTCTTCAACATATCTAACAGTTACGTTCGGATGCTGTCTTTGAAAATCGGCTATAACAGGATCCATAACGCCTTTGCCTTCCCACAAACCCCAATAGGTTAGGGTTACATGTTCCTTTTGGGTCATTCTCAATCTGGGAAGAACAAAAGAAAGAAAAGCAAAGATAATAAACGCGAAAACAATAATGCCTAAAATTATTTTAATACTTGACAGGGGATTAATTCCCGAACCGGTAATCTCAGGCTCTGGGGATGGCATCTGGGGTGAGGGCGCCTGATAGACTGTATTCTCATCCATAGACTTTATAGTATAATATTAAAAGCCCAAGATCAAATGAATTTTGTCTTTCGCCAAAAAATCCGCTTTATAAAAGAATTGAAAAAATACATAAAAAGCCTTATTTGGTTTCTTGTCGGATCTTCCCTTGGTTTTTTCCTTTTTGTAAGTTTTGCTTTTATAGTATTTGAGCAAAAATACAAGACCTATGTCTATCCGGGAATCTTTGTAAATGGGGTGAATTTTTCGGGACAGAGCAAATCTCAGGTTGCCAAGTATTTTAGCCAAAAAAACCAGCAAATCGGTAAAACAAAAATTACATTCTCCTACCAAAATGAAAATATAACTGTAGCATCAGGTGATCTTGGCATAGGCTACAATACAAATCTTTTAGCAGAACAGGCCTTTTCGATTGGCCGCTCGGATAACCTGCTCTCCAATATAAGCATTGTTTTTCAGGCATATTTTAACGGTATTGATTTGCCGGCCTCTTACGACTTCTCCCAGAGTGCCTTAGAAAAGGCAATTAAACCCTTTAAGAAAAGCCTCGATATCCCACCGGTCAATGCCTTGTTTACGTTTAAGGACAATAAGGTTACTGCCTTTAAACCCGCGAGGGACGGACAAAAGATAGACATGGATAGGCTCGAAAGCGAGGTGGCCACAGTTGAGGCTTCTATCACCAATTCACAGACATCTAAACAAATAAACATAGCCATACCCGTTGCAAAAGTAAAGCCGCACTTGACAACCGACAAGGCTAATACCCTGGGCATTAAGGAACTAATAGGATCGGGAACATCTTTATACCGGGGTTCTGATAGCAACAGAATTTACAATATTGCTCTGGCGGCGCAAAGATTAAACGGGATACTGGTTGCCCCCAATGAGATCTTTTCTTTTGACAAAGCCCTTGGCGATATTTCCGCATTTACCGGCTATAAGGAGGCCTATGTGATACAAAACGGCAGAACTGTTTTGGGCGACGGAGGAGGTGTCTGTCAGGTTTCGACAACCTTCTTTAGAGCACTGCTTAACGCGGGACTGCCGATTGTCGAACGCCATGCCCATGCCTACCGAGTTGGGTACTACGAAGAAGATTCTCCGCCCGGATTAGATGCGACCATCTACTCCCCAACAGTTGATCTTAAATTTCAAAATGACACGGGAAGCTATATCCTTATTCAAAGTGTGATTGATCCATCCAGCAATAGATTAACCTTTCTCTTGTACGGGAAAAAGGACGGCAGGACGGTTGTGATGACGGCTCCTGTTATCACCAACCAAACTCCGCCTCCGCCTGCCTTATACCAGGATGATCCAAACCTTCCCAAAGGAGAAATAAAGCAGGTGGATTTTGCGGCCTGGGGGGCCAATGTCTATTTTACCCGCAAGGTTTATAAAGACCGCAAACTAATAATATCGGACAATTTTGTCTCCAATTACCAGCCCTGGAGGGCGGTTTACCTGAGGGGGACGAAATAATTTTATCTGCATGAATAAGATCCTAACTATTAGAAAGGCTATAGAAACAGCTAAAATATTAAAAGCCAAAGGTAAGAAAATTGTTCTTGCGGGCGGATGTTTTGATATCCTTCATCTTGGCCATATTAGATTCTTACAGGCTGCCAAAGCCCAAAAAGATGTGCTTTTTGTTATGCTTGAGAACGATGAAAAGATAAAAGAACTAAAAGGCGCTAAAAGACCAATCAACAGCCAGAAAGACAGAGCCGTAATCTTATCAAGCCTTGCCTTCGTGGACTACATAGTTTTACTGCCTAAATTTAATACCAATAAAGACTATGACAACTTGGTAAATTATCTAAAACCTGATATAATCGCAACTACAAAAGGCGATAAATACAGAAGTCATAAAGAAAGGCAGGCAAAAAAACTGGACGCTAAGGTGATTGACGTGATAGAGGAACTGCCCGACAAATCAACCACTGCCCTGGTTACGTTTATATCTGAAATATGAGACTAATAATTGGTATTTTTACAGTACTAATGGCAATATTAATCCTTGCCGATGTGTCTAAAAATTATTTCAGCACCCATCCTGTGCCTTCCGTGCCTTTTTTTGGCAACACCGCAACCGCAACAATTGACGGAAAAACATTTAATCTATATCTGGCAAAATCGGAAAAACAGCAGGAGATCGGACTATCCGGCAGAACCTCGCTTAAAGAAAACTACGGCATGTTATTTGTGTTTAGAAAACCAGGAACCTATCCTTTCTGGATGAAAAATATGAGGTTCCCCATTGACATAATTTATATAAATAAGGGAAAGATTGTGCAGGTCTTTTCCGATCTTAATGCCCCAACAGATTCAAAGGCTAATCTTATAATTTATAAACCCGAGGAATCAGCCGATAGGGTACTTGAGATAAACGCGGGTCTTTCTAAGAAATACGATATAAAAAAGGGCGATAGCGTAAAAACAGAAAACCTCTGATTTCCTATGACTATTCTTGGCATCGAAACCTCCTGCGATGAAACATCTGCCGCGGTGGTAAGAACAGGAAGCCAAAACAAGGCAATTGTTCTTTCCAATATTACCGCTTCTTCGTTAAAACTGCATGCGGCAACAGGCGGAATTATTCCGGAGGTAGCATCCAGAAAACAGCTGGAATATATAATTCCTGTTATTAAAAAAGCCCTCAAAAATGCAGAGCTTGATATTTCACAGATTGACGCCATAGCGGTAACAGAAGGCCCGGGGCTTATAGGAGCTCTTCTGATTGGCGTTGAAACAGCTAAGGCACTTGGCTATTGTTTAAATAAACCTATTGTTCCCGTGAATCATCTCATCGGACATATCTACGCCAACCTTGTCAGCAAAGACCAAAAACCAGACACCGAAATAGAATTTCCGGCAATTGGACTTATTGTTTCCGGGGGGCATACGGACTTGATTCTAATGAAGAAGCACGGAAAAATTCAGTGGCTGGGAGGAACAAGGGACGATGCCGCGGGAGAAGCATTGGATAAGATAGGAAGGCTCCTGGGTTTCAGCTATCCGGCCGGGCCGGTAATAGAAAAGGAGGCTAAGAAAGGAAACCCAAAAACCTTTAATTTTCCCCGGCCCCTACTAAATTCCGCTGACTTTGATTTCTCTTTCTCCGGTCTTAAAACCGCGGTTTTAAGAGAAATAAAAACAATAAAACAATTTAACAACTCAACAATCTCAAACGTTTGCGCTTCTGCCCAGCAGGCAATTATTGATGTCGTGACTAAAAAAATCCTGACGGCCGCAAGAAATTACAAGGCAAAATCAATCCTGCTTGGCGGAGGGGTTTCGGCCAACCAAAAATTAAGAGATGACTTAAAACTAGGTGTTAAACGCCACTGCCCAGACGCTGCGATTTTTACTCCGCCAAAATGGCTTTGCACCGACAACGCCGCCATGATCGCCGGCGCCGCTCTCTTTAACTACAATCCCGTTCCATGGAAAAAAATAACAGCCAACCCTGAACTATACTTTGAAACGTTCTCTACTTCCTGAAACAATTCCTGCACTCTTTTTTATGATTTAAGACAAGAAAGAGACCGCCCAATCCAACCAGGATATAAACCAGTCTTGTCAGAAACAAGGAAGCGCCAAAAACCGAACTGATAACATTAAAGCCAAAAAGCCCAATCAAACCCCAGTTTAAAGCGCCCAGAGCCACCAAAAGAAAGGATACTACATGAAGAGTTTTCATTTTTTCACCTCCCTTCTTGCCTACCTTAATCTAGACATATTTTTTACCTAAAGTCAATAAAATGCTACAATAAAAAACATGCAGGAGGTAATTACCGTTAGTATCATTCTGGTTCTGGGGCTTGGGCTGATCGTTTTTCTTTTGGAAAGGCGAATAAATGAGCTTAAGGACAATAAAATAGATGCCTCACTTTTGGAATGGCTTAAAAGCATGAACGCCTCGATCGAGTCAACCAATAAATCCCTTAACGAAACACTTAGGGTTAATTCTTTAGACGTTACAAGAATACTTATGGCAAACTCCAGGGAATTAAACCTTAGGCTGGACAAGGCCGCCTCTGTTATCAAAGAGGTCAGCCGCGAGGTTGGACAAATGAGCGAGATAGGCAGAAACATGCGGGAACTGCAGGATTTTCTGAAGAGCCCAAAACTCCGGGGCAATATCGGAGAACAGGTGCTTAAAGATTTAATCTCGCAAATGTTTCCCAAGAACTCGTTTTTCCTCCAGTACACGTTTAAATCCGGAGAAAGGGTTGACGCGGCTATCAAAACAGATGCCGGGATTTTGCCGATTGACTCCAAATTTCCCATGGATAATTTTCAGAAAATGGCAGAAGGAGAATCGGAAAGCATTAGGCTAGAGGCACGTAAAGAATTTGTCAGAAATGTCAAAAAACATATTGATGCGATTTCTAAAAAATATATTTTGCCGGACGAGGGGACAATGGATTTTGCCCTAATGTACGTACCAAGTGAGACTATTTATTATGAACTCGTAAATATAACCGAGGTGATGGAGCACGCGCGAAGATCCAGGGTTTATCTTGTCTCCCCCAGTACGCTCTACGCGCATCTGCAGACTATTCTTTTGTCATTTGAGGGGAAAGAAATCGAAGCCAAATCAAAACAAATCTTTAAAATGCTAAGAACTATGCAGGTTGATTATGAAAAAGTACAAGCCGGCATGGAAACATTGGGTCGGCATTTAAACAACGCGTCTTCACAATTTCGCAGTGTTTCGGCAGGATTCTCCAGAATTGGCGATAACCTGAATACATCGCAGATGGTAGAAGAAAAAACATCCGCCTAATTCATTTAATTTCTAGACTGAATGGTTACTTAATTTTGAGTAGAAATTCGCCCATAGTTATGCTATTCTTAAAAAGAATTAAACTTTATGCCTGAACCAATTTCCATCGAGCAAGAAATCCGGCCAAATACACAACCTATCAAAGCATCAACTGGAGTTACTGTTGATAAATCTAATCCTACCACAACAACAATTTTAGACGCCATAGAAAAAGCCGGAGGAAGAATTCCTTTTTCGGAGTTTATGGACATAAGCTTGTATGGCGAAAACGGCTATTACAAATCGGGTAAGGTCAAGATCGGAATAGATAATAATCAAGGAGATTTTACAACAAGTCCCGAAACATCAGAGATGTTTGGCGCTACTTTGGGAAAACAATTAATGCATATATGGACAGCAATGGGAAAACCGGAGAAGTTTGAAATCGTGGAAATGGGAGCCGGTAACGGCACAATGGCCATGTCTATTTTGAAATGGATGGAAAAATTATATCCCGATTTTTATAACTCAATTAACTATCTAATTGTTGAATACGGCAAAGGGCTTATTCCAAAACAACAGCAAACAATAGATAAATACAAGGATAAAATCAACTGGATAATGGCAAAAGCATATGAACTTCCTCTTGGTGAAATAGAAGGAGCCTTCATATCTAATGAGCTGCCCGACGCTTTCCCTGTAGAAATAGTTCGTGAAATTGACGGAGAACTAAAACAAAAATACATAAAAATTACAGATAATGAATGGGTTGAAGAGTGGGACAAACCCTCGGACAACGTATGTGACTATATAAAAAGAAATAATGTCAACGTTAATGACCATGAACAACCCATTAATCTACATGCTGAAGTATTCCAGCAGGAAATGGACAGAGCGTTAAAAAAAGGCGCGATTATAACAATTGATTATGGAGGGCTTCAGCTGGCCGGAAAAGGGAACTCGGCAACCAGATATTATGGATCTTTAAATGGCAAATATGCGGATATTGCGTTTGATTCAAAAGCTCCTTATCAAAAGCCGGGAGATGTCGATATCACTGCGGATGTTAACTTTGGCGTGCTGGAAACTATAGCTAAAAGAGACGGTCTTGACGTAGTTTTTTCCGGGCGTCAAGCAGAACTTTTAGATAGGGCGGGAATATTATCTGTAACAACTCAGGCAAAACAAAGTATTATTAAAGAAAAAAAGTGGCAAGAAATAGAAGAAGGAGCAAAAAAGCTACAATATGCAAGTAAACTTGTTTGCACCTACGGTAGCGAGGGGAACTACTATTCACATATATTAACCAAAGGGATAAGAGACCCCGATATAATGGCGGATAAAGAATCCGCGGCTCTTTCCTTTCTCTTAGATCTAAGAATAAGAGACTTCGTCCCTATCAAGATAGCAGACGGAAAAACACGGCTGACGGAATGGAAATATGGGTTCCTTCCGACAATAGGCGCAAGAAAAACTGATATTGAACCCGAACCCTCCTGGTTAAAAGACGGCCCGATTGATACCGACGCAGAAGGCAATATTTACGTTAATCCTTTGGAGATTCAATATGTCAAATTTACATTCCCTGACGGCAGAACAATTGATCTCTCCGATAAAAACACGCGGGAAACAGTTATTCGAAATTCCGGATACATTATATAGCAGTTATTTTTTAATTACTTATCGCAAGTTCACCCCCTGTGGTAAAATAGATCAATGGCAGATGATAAAATCCTAAATCCCCAACAGATGGAGGCGGTTAAATATAACAAAGGACCTCTTTTGGTAATAGCCGGGGCGGGCACGGGCAAAACAACAGTTATAACCGAAAAGATAAAATATCTTGTTCTAAAAGAAAAAATTCCAACAGATCATATACTTGCCTTAACCTTTACCGAGAAAGCGGCCATGGAAATGCAGGAAAGGGTGGATATTGCTCTTCCTTACGGATATACCCAAATGTGGATTTCCACCTTTCACGCGTTTTGCGAAAGGATTCTAAAAAATGACGCCATACATATAGGGCTTAACTCTTCCTATAATCTTCTTACCTCATCCGAGGCGGTTTTGTTTCTCAAAAGCATCTTAGACAGGCTAAACCTTGATTATTTTCTACCGTTAGGAAATCCCAATAAATTCTTAACAGGCCTTGTAAATCACTTCTCAAGATTAAAAGACGAAGATGTTTCCTCAATCCAATATCTCGAGTATGCAAAACAAAAATATAAAAAGGCTGAATCCATCGCGGAAAAGGAAGAAGCAAAAAAATATCTGGAGCTGTCTAATGCCTATAAAATATATGAGGATTTAAAAATAAAAGAGGGGGTAATGGATTTTTCCGATCTTATCGGTAATGCCCTAAAACTTTTCCGGCAAAGACCCAGTATTTTAAAAGAGTACCAAAAACAATTTGAGTATGTATTGGTTGATGAATTTCAGGATACTAATTTCGCGCAGAATGAGCTGGCGATTCTTTTAACAGGCGCTAAGAAAAAGATTATGGCGGTAGGGGATGATGATCAGGCAATCTACCGATGGAGAGGGGCTGCCATATCAAACATCATTCAGTTTAGAGAAAGATTTCCCGAGGCTAAAATAGTAACTCTTACCAAAAATTACAGATCCACCAAGGAAATTTTGGATAGATCTTACAGCCTTATCCAAAATAATAATCCCGACAGGCTGGAGGTAAAAGAAAAAATAGATAAAAGATTAAGCTCCGAACGGCAAATAAAAGGAGAAAACACAGAATTTATTTTCGGCCAATCGGTTGAAAACGAAGCGGAATTTGTTGCCGGAAAAATCCAGAAGCTGGCAGATAATAATAATTTTGCCTACAGTGATTTTGCTGTTCTTGTTAGGGCAAATGAACATGCCCTGCCTTTTACGCAGATTTTTGAATATTACGGTATTCCCTACCAATTTCTAGGGCCGGGACAGCTTTTCCGAAAAGAAGAGATACGGGATCTAATCGCCTATCTTAATGTCCTGGTTAATTTTGAAGACAGCGCGTCTTTTTATAGAGTTTTACAGATAGGGATATTTGGATTTAAAGGATACGAAATAGCAGCGCTTTTGAACCTGGCGAAAAGGGAAAATTTAAGTCTCTTTGAGGCGGCGGAAGAAGCGGTTTCCAATAATAAAGCGTCTCCTCTTTTAGAAGAAGAGGCCAGAAAAAAAATAAAAAGTATTTCGGGGATGATTAAAAGACATTTAAACCTTGTTCCAAAAACAACCGGAGGCCAGATTCTCTACTATTTTTTTGAGGACAGCGGACTTTTGAATTTTTACTCAAGGGCAAAAACACAGGAGCTGGTTCAAAAAGCCCAAAACGTGGCCAAGTTTTTCGCTAAATTAAAAAATTATGAACTTGAACATAAAGACGCGTCGGTATTTAAAGTCATTGAGTGGATAAATATGGCTTTGGAAATGGGAGAAAGCCCCCTTGTCTCAAATGATGACTGGAGCCAAAACAATGCCGTAAATATCCTCACCATCCATTCAAGTAAGGGCCTTGAATTTCCGGTTGTGTTCTTGGTCAATCTTGTTAAAGACCGCTTTCCAACCCGGGAACGAAATGAACAAATTCCCATACCGACAGATTTAATAAAAGAAATCCTGCCAACAGGAGACTTTCATCTTGAGGAAGAAAGACGGCTCTTCTACGTTGGCATGACCAGGGCAAGAGATCGCCTGTTCTTAACCGCGTCTAAATTTTACGCCGAAGGAAAAAGGGAAAGAAAAATCTCCCCTTTTGTCTGGGAGGCCTTGGGAGAAGAAGAAGTAAAAAAAATTTTGGGAAAAACAGATCCCGAAGGCAAACAATTAACCCTTCTTAACTGGTCGTTTACCAAAAAAAACGAAAAAAAAGACTCCCCGGCGCAAAATCCGGCCATTACCTATTTATCTTATTCCCAGATTCAGGCCTTTGAGATATGCCCCCTTCACTATAAATTAAGATACATATTAAAAATTCCAACCCCTGTTACCCCGTCTCAGAGCTTTGGCATCAGCGTCCACGCAACACTTAGAGACTTCTACCAGCAGTTTATAGAAAACAAAAGCCTAAAGATTGACCAAGTGCTTAGCATTTTGGAAGATAACTGGATTTCCCAAGGATATGAAAGCAAATTTTTAGAGAGAAAGGCGCTTGAAAAAGCAAAGAAGATAATAACGGATTATCTCAAAAAGAACCTTGACAAAAATATAGTTAAGAAGAACACCTCTCTGGAAACACCTTTTAAATTTTATATAAGAGGGCGTGGCGGTTGGCTCAAAATCGGAGGAAGAATAGACAGAATAACCAAATCAGGAAATATACTTGAAATAATAGATTACAAAACAGGCACTAATGTACCAACAGAGAAAAGCTTAGCCGAAAATCTCCAGCTTACCTTCTACGGCCTGGCGGCAACCGAAATTAAGGAAAATCTTTTGGGGGTTGAGCCGGAAGCAATACGTTTATCTTTGCATTTTTTGGAGAAAGATATTAAACTGACAACCACCCGAACAAAAGAGGAACTGGAAAAAGCAAAGCGGGAGATACTTGAGAAAAAAACAGAGATTGAAGCAAGCGATTTTACCTGTCGTAAATCTCTACTGTGCAGAACCTGCGAATATAAAGATTTCTGCAATGTGTAAAAAGTTTGGCTTTTGTAAATAACGCGGACTGCCGACAGTTGCAAAGTCAAGACCCAAGTGATATAAAATAGGCTGCCCAGGAAGAAACCGCTACCCTAAAGTATGTGTGCAGACGCTTAACTTTAGGGAGGAAAGTCCAGACAGGCGTAAAACCGGGGACGGGGCGCAAGCTCCGGCATCTAAAAGTGCCAGTGTTGCGGTTGTTTGCTCACATACACAACCGCAAACAAGTTCTGAAGCAACAGGACTTGAGAGGAACAGAGACGAGTGAGAGTGAAACGGCCAATCCTACCTGCTGCAACCTGCGAATTGTACGCTTAAAGGTGTTTTACCCTATGTACTAAAGTTCAGGGCATCAGATAGATTGCGGATGTCCCAATGGGATAACAGAATCTGGCTTATTCTCTTCCTGGGTTTTGAGAATCAAGACCATATTTAACATTTAAATCCTGCTCATTTATTTTATCCAAGGAAAACCCCAAAAGAATCCTTATAACAGCGGCTATGGGAACTGCCAAAACTAAACCGAGAATTCCCCACAGATGCTCTCCGGCAAGAACAGCAAAGAGGATAAGCAAAGGGTGCAGATTGGTTATTCTCCCCATAATATAGGGTGAAACAACATAATCCTGAAACTGCCTCATAACAAAATAGATGCCGACCACAACCAAAACCGCGACAAAGGGCGTCAGGGAAAAATTAACCGTTCCTGTTACGATTACCACCAATACGGCGGCAAGACCGGCGACAATCGGACCTATAATAGGCACTATTTCCGCGAATCCCGAAAAGATAGCCAGCAAAAGAGCTAATCTTACGCCAACGATTGAAAGCGCTATAAAAAGCACCAAAGAAACAAAAGATATCAAAAATATCTCTCCTCTTAAATAGGCGCTAAGGGCAGTGTTAATTTTTTTGAGGAGCAATTCAACCTCAATCCTGTAATTATTGGGGATAAGATTAAGTATCCTATCTAACATATTTCTTCCGTCTTTCAAGAAATAAAAGCTGGAAAAAATAAAAACTATAAATCCGACTATTTTATGGATGGCCTGGGGAAATAGATAGAAGATAGAGCTTGTTGAAAAAAGATTAGACTTATGCAAAGCCACCAAGGCATCGTTTACACTTGCCCTTAGCCATTGAGGAGAAGTGCTTAATCCGTGCTTCGCGCTAAGAAGCAGATTCCGAGATAATAATTTTAGATCCGATGATTCCTCAAGAACACGTCTGCTGATCATATTTCCTAAAACACCAATCACCGAAAAAATAACTATATAAAAAATTATTATAGACACTATCCGGGGCAGTCTTGTTTTATGAGAGACAAAATTTATAAAAGGGTTAAAAACATAAGCAAATATACCGCCTAAAATAAAGGGGATTAAAATAGTACGCTCTATGTACAAAAACCAGATAATCAGAAAGCTAATGATTAGAAAAAAGGCGATTCTAAGTCTCACAATTGTATTATAGCAGAACCTATCCGCCGGCGCTTGAGGCGTGTTTTAAGGAAAACAGCTGGCTTTTAACTTCCTAAAAGAAGCCGGCCATATAAGGACCGGCTTCTTAGTTTAGTACCAAAATCTATTTTACCGCCTTTTTAAAGGTCTTTCCCGGTGTAAAACCAGGCGCTTTTCTGGCGGATATGTTGATTTTTTCCCCGGTCTTTGGATTTCTTCCAAGCCTGGCAGACCGCCTTCTGATACTAAATGTTCCAAAACCGGTAATCACAACCTTTTCTCCGCGTTTTAGAGAATCGCGAATCCCGTTTGTGACTGCCTGCAGCGCTTCCCTGGAAGCCTTTGTAGTAAGATTGGCTTTTTTGGCAACCAGATCAATAAGTTCTTTTTTTGTCATTTTTTCACCCCCTTCCGGGCAAAAAATAGTTTGGATTAACAATACAACCTAAATAGCTAATTTGTCAAGGTATAAAATTGGAGTAAAATTGGAGAGCAGAACCACACTTCTGCTATGAAATTATGTTTAGTAACTTATTCAAATCTACGTCCTATAGCTTGACATTCTGCTCAATTTTTGTTAGAATTCTTTCCGAAATGAATAGAGAGAAAGTTGGTATTCTTTTAACTGACGGACAATCAGACGGCATTACATACGGTTCTCATCTTAGACCTCCAAACCTCGAGGGAAGATTCCGTTGCCTGGCAGCTTCGACTGCATTACGACGTTCTGACCTTGACAGGGTTATAGTAACAGGAGGAATGACAGATAAAGATGGCGTGCCGCTTGAAGATGGATACGCGAGATATATGCGTGACCTACTTCTTCGAGACAAACCAAACTTGGCAGAGAGAGTTGAGGTTTTACCACGCGATAGAGAAACTTGTGACACGATTGAAGATATCCGTGAGGCATTAAGAGGGTTGCGGCAAACAGATGCAGACCCTTCCGTTACATTCATCTCAAGCAGACACCATCTCTACCCACGAACAGCCATTATCACTTTGTTGCTAGGTGTATCTGACGCTCACTTCCAATCTGCGGAATCAATTTTTAACCAGGAATTTCAGGGAAAAAAGGATACTAAAAGAATTCTGCAACGAGTTTACCCACTTCCTCATCAGGTTAAAGGTTGGGCAATAAATCTTGCCATCGCGACAGTCTTGCTTGTTGATTTTCTACCCGGGAACCTACATCTGGGAAGTAGGTTAGTTACTTGGGAAGCAAAACGTCAGCGGCTATAAATAACCTGTGGGGAGAATTAACACTTTTAAACTCCTTATAAATTTCTTCTGTTTCAATTTTTTCTATCTATAATACGCTAGAGACAACCCATCATTTTAGGCGGTATCGGAAGCTATGGCGCGAAACTCGCGGATGGCAGTCACCTTTACTTCTCCAGGGACCGCCAATGATTTACTAACCTCTTCTTGAATCTTCTTAGCCACCAAGACCGTACTGGCATCATCAAGATTGGACGGATTAATAATAACCCGCAATTCCCTTCCCGCCTCAAAGGCATAGGCATCGGCTACGCCTTCGTACTTCTTGGCAATTTCCTCCATCGCGGTTAAACGTTTAACATATTCCTCGTAATCCTCATATCTTGCCCCCGGCCTTGCGCCCGAAATGGCATCGGCAATATAAACAATAACCGATTCGATGGCTGAAAAGGGTTGATCTTCATGGTGTTCCGCCACGCAGTTGATAACCCTAAGCGGCATATTGAACCTTTTCAAAAGCTCCACTCCCAGTTTTACATGACTTCCCTCTCCCTCGGCTACCTTGCCGATATCGTGAAATAAACATCCAAGCCTTACAATATCAATATTCGCGCCGATCTCCTGAGCGATATGGATACCCATCTTTGTTTCTTCCAATGTATGCACAATCAGATTTTGTCCGTAAGAAGTTCTAAATTTAAACCTGCCCAAATAAGAAAGAAGCTCCACCGGCAGATTATAAACCCCAACCTCATGGGCCAGTTTTTCTCCTTCCTCAAGCATTATTTTTTCTACTTCCTGTTTTGTTTGGCTAACCACTTCCTCTATTCTAAAGGGCTGGATACGGGTGTCTTTAAGAAGTTTTTCAAGTGCCCGTCTGGCTATCTCACGGCGAACCTGATCGAAAGAAGAAAGCCTGATTATCCCCTCCTCATCCAAATCTATATCCACCCCGGTAGCCTGCTCAAAGGCGCGGATGTTTCTCCCCTCTTTGCCGATAATTCTTCCCTTCATGTCCTCATCCGCGATCTTGACAGCAGAAACCGTGTATTCGGCAATGTAGTTAAGGGCGCCGTGACGCATCGCGTCCGCTAAAATTTCGCGCGCCTTTTTATCCGCGGTCCGCCTTGCCTCTTCTTCTTTCTCCTTAATAATTTTAGCGATAGATACCTTTTCGTTTTCTTCTGTCTCGCGCAAAAGCTTATCCTTGGCTTCCTGAATTGTCAAACCGGCCACATTCTCTAAATTCTGAAGATATCTGGCCTTAAGATTATTAAGATCTTCTTTTTCCTTCTCTAATTTTTTTTTCTCCGCCTCAAGCTTTTCTTCCCGTTCAAGAAGCTTTTTTTCAAGCAAAATTAAATTCTGATCTGACATAGAAAATTAAATCGAAGACAAAAAAGAGATCCGCTTTTTAGCGGCTGGTTTTAACAGAAGCACTTTTTGTAAAAAGGTCTCTCATTTTTTGCCCTAAATTTATTATACTCTTTTAGAAACTACCCCGTCAACAACAATTTTAATAACCTCCCAATCAAACCCTTTACCTGCTAGAAAGCGCCCCATTTTCCGATAGATTGCCTGACTTGGTACGCCTTTATAGCGGGAGAATTTTTTTGTAATTAATCTCTGAGCATTTTCTAATTCATTTGAAAATTGAAAACTGAAAATTGAAAATTGCGCATCAATAATTTCCTTGTCTATTCCTTTCTGCAGCAATTCTCTTTTTATCAGATTGCTCGACCGGGGTTTAAACATCAGGCGCTGTTCGATCCACCACTTGGCAAACTCCGAATCATTAATAAAATTCTGTTCTTTTAGTTTTTGTATGACTTTATCTATTAGCAAATTTCCTGTTTCGTTTTTGATCTTTAAATGGTTTCTTACTTCCTTTTCGCTGCGGGGGCGGTAGGAGAGAAATTTGAGGGAAATATTGTAGATCTTCTCAAATCCGTCCTCAGTCATGGAGTCTCTTGTTCCTCAACACCTAGCTCTACCGGTGTACCCGAGGTTTGGCTTTTCTTCATAATCTCCTCTACAATTTTTTTTGCTATATCCGCCTTCTCTTTAAGATATAAAATCGCGGCCTGCTTTCCCTGCCCAAGCATTTCATCCTGATATTTATAGAACGCCCCGGATTTCTGAATAACATTCATCTCAACGCCCACATCCATAATGCCGCCCTCCCGCGAAATCCCCTCCTGAGCCATCACGTCAAATTCGGCTATTCTAAAAGGCGCGGAGACCTTATTTTTAACAATCTTTACACGGTGACGCGAGCCAACAGCCTTGTCGCCTTGTTTGATGGTTTCGATTTTCCTGATATCCATCCTGACAGAGGCATAAAATTTAAGAGCCAATCCTCCGGTGGTTGTTTCTGGATTGCCGAACATGATGCCAATTTTTTGTCTGAGCTGATTGGTAAAAATAACCACTGTTCTGGATTTCGAAATAACTCCGGTCAGTTTCCTCAAAGCCTGGGACATAAGACGCGCCTGAAGCCCAATCTGGGCTTCTCCCATTTCCCCTTCTATCTCGGCCCGCGGAACCAGGGCGGCAACCGAGTCAATAACCAACACATCAATACCCCCGCTTCGAATTAGACTTTCGGCAATCTCAAGCGCCTGCTCGCCGGTATCGGGCTGGGAAATCAAAAGCTCATCCAGTTTTACCCCTATCCTTTCCGCCCACAAAGGATCCAGCGCGTGCTCCGCGTCTATAAACGCCGCCACCCCTGAATGCTTCTGCGCCTGGGCAATGATTGATAAACAAACAGTTGTTTTGCCCGATGCTTCGGGCCCGAATATCTCGACAATTCTTCCCCTTGGCACTCCGCTAACCCCAAGTGCCAAATCCAAAGGAAGACAGCCTGTTGAAATAACAGAGATATCAAGTTTTGTTCCCGCCTCCCCAAAACGCATGATCGAACCCCGTCCGTACTGCTTTTCTATCTGTTCCATTGCTAAACGAACCGCGTTTAGTTTTTGCGAGGTTTCCGATGCGCCATTTGAATCGGAAGTTTTTTGAGAAGCGGAAATCCTGGCCATAACATCTCTATTGTAACAATTTTGTGATAAAATACAATAGTCAATTCCGGGATGTAGTATAGTGGCAGTACGCCGCGCTGGGGGTGCGGTAGTCCGTGTTCGATTCACGGCATCCCGACTGGAAGAGAGATGGGGTTAGGAAAGAGAAAAGAAAGAAAAATGAATAACTACAAATCCGATTTACCCATTGACGTTTTAGACGCCTTTTTAAGAGAAGGGAATTTGAGCACCTATGCCAACGAAGATGTCAAAAAAAATTGTAGAGGAGATTATG
>JAMCXO010000006.1:0-17164 GCA_023473545.1 Patescibacteria group bacterium
TGCTTATCTCCCCCCCGACATAACCCACTGCACCCCGGAATAAACAATAAAGAAGATTCCCAATACTATTCCGGCAGTAAAAAGAAGGTAAATGCCCATGTTAATCACATTTGTTCCCGTACTGTTTAGTCCGCCAACCGGCAGATTTGAGTTGGACGGAGGGTTGATATGGTACTGGTGCTTGCCGTTGCCGATAGTTAAAGCAAGAGATTTCATGGGTTATAATTTTTAATTTTTAATTCGAAATTTGAAATCAATTTGAAAAATCATAATTTTTAATTTTTAAACTAACCTTTAGCCGAAAAGGCTATTTTTGAGAAAATCAGAGTCAATTCTTTGGCTTCGTTCCATAGTTTTTCGCATTCTACTTTTAATTTCTCATTATCAAGAGCTTTTTTTATGAGCAGAAACCAATACATAGTTTCTTTGCCCTCCTTCTTGCAGATAAAGATTTTGTTTTTAAAGTCTTTCCTGCTTGATGCCCCATTTGCTTCGCAGTAATTTGCCCCCATACTTGTACCCGAGCGGATTCCTTGTTCAATTAGTGGTAGGGTAATTACATTTTTTGGACATTTTTTAAAAAAATCTATCAAGTTTCCGGAAAACACAGCTGTTCTTTCTTCCAGATCGTAGTTGTTTTTAAATTCGCTCATTTAATATTAAAAATTGATTAAAAATTAAAAATTTCAAATTTAAAATTATTTCCTGATTTCTGATTTATAATTCCTAATTCATCCTCCGAATCCCGGTATCTTGAGTATATCAACTCCAATTACCTGTAAAATTACAAGCGATAGTATTATAAACAGGAGTCCGACTATGGCCGAGGTTAATGTTTCCTTTGCCCCCTGCACCTTTTCCGGGTTTCCCTGGGAAAACATCAGGTTATAGCCTGAAACAATAATCAGAATAATCGCAATACCTCCCGAAAGACTAAGGATTACCCCAAAAAGCGCTGTTACAAATTTATCAGGAGAACTCACGTTGATATTGCCGATGGCGGTATGGCAGATGTTGTTGGGACAGGGTTCATTTGCGAGAGAGATGCTTGAAGGAGATAAGAAAACCGTTAAAACAAGAATAGGAAAAATAATATAATAAGCGGTTTTCTTCACCCCCCTATCGTAGTAAATACTTATAAATTTTGCAAGAAAAATCACCTTTGTAATTTTTTAAATTTCTCAAGTGGGATACCTGATTGCTTAAGAATTTTGGCAACAATCGGTTTTGGTATATTGCCTGGATGATAAGCGAGTGTTGTTCTGCGCCCGTTTGGATGCTTGAAGGTTTTATGACTGCCTTTTGCGCTTTGGACAAGAAAGCCGCTTTTGAGAAGGACGCGTTCTATCTCTCGAGGCTTAACATTGGCTAGAGTGCTCATCTTTAAATTCCTAGAGAGGTATTTATTGGTAAAGTAACTTTGGTTTCTGTTATAAATTCTTTCTCAGGATAGTCAGCAGGTATTTCCTCGGCATCTTTTACCAACCCTCTCAAATGACATTCTATTCCTTCTTGGATGTTTTGTAGGGCATTATTAACAGTGTCGCCCCAGTCATATACGCCAAGGGTTGGACATTCAGCAAGGTAGGTAGTTTTTCTGCCTTCCTTTATCTGTCTGATAATAATTCGATAATTAAGAACTTGCGTTTCCATGGCAATAATCATTGTATCAACAATTTTTTTGATTTACAATAATTAATTGGTTAATCTATGGCGGCATCGCCGATCTTTTTCAAGGCGAGAATGCCGACATTAGACTTCTTAATGATGATGCTGATTTAATATTTCGTTACAATGTTGTTTGTGATGGGATTTTGCCGAAGATATCAGCAAGTCCGCTGGTCTTCGCAATATTTAATCATTTTTTCATGGGTTAAATCTTATCCCTCTTCCTTTCACTGTTTCGATGTGTCTTGGGCTGTTCGGATCGCTTTCGATTTTCTTGCGCAGTCTAAATATTAGCTGGTCAAATGCCTGATCGGTTACGCCCGCGGTAGAGGCGGTTTCCTGCCAGATGGCATTGATAATTTCCGCCCGCTCCATGGTCTTGCCGGGATTGGCAATAAGGAATTTTAAGAGACGGAATTCAAGGGCGGTTAGGTTATCCGATATTACGGCTTCTCCTTTTTTAATTTCGTTTTTGGCTTGGTCAAAGACTATTGTTTCGCCTGTGTCTTCTATGGACGGGTTCCCTAATTGTTTCCCTGCCGCCTGGTTTTTTATAAATTCTGCCAAAAGGGGCATGGCGAACCTGTCATTCTTTAGAAGTCCAATTTTAGTAAGAAACTCAATTTTTTTTTCCTCTTCAAATGTCCGCCCCGGAGGAGTCGAAGCTCTGATGTCTTCAGTACCATCCGAGGTGTCCCGACACTTTCGAGGAGTCCATTCGGCCGCCTCGGAGGCGGATAAAATTTTCTGTTCCTCCGCCGTTAGTGCCTGCCAAATTTCCCTAAGAACATCTATAACCGGTTTTTGCTCGAGTAAAAAATTCCTTAATTCTTCAAATGTCCGCCTCGGAGGAGTCATGGCTTCACTTGCGTTCAGCCTGCCATCATCCGAGGCGGACTTAGATACTAGTTCCTCAAGACAAATCCTGGTTAGCTTTCCATGACCCGCGGTTAAAGAAATAACCCCATCTAGAATTTGTCTAACAATTTTCCTCCCTGAGATTTTCTCAAGATAAGAAATTCTAAAGTCTAAGCTTGGCCTATCGAATATGGAAAGATAAACGGTTTTGTCCCGGAAGAATTCCAGAAAATCCTGATAGACAGATACCTCAAGCATTTCCTCAATCAATCTGGCGGCGGAAAAGACGCAGGAAAAACGGTATTTGGCTAAGTTTCTTAGGGTCTTAAGATTTGAGAAAAATCTATCGGTTAAAAAAGTCATGGAGGCTTCGAGTTTGTCAAACATCAGAATAACGGTCAGTTCTTTTTGTATTGCCAGAAAATTCAAGGCTTCTTTAAGTCCCTGAAATAAAACCAGGTCATCCTGAAATTTAACGTGCTGATTAAAGATTTTATGTATTTGGTCATGCTCTTTTAAAAGATTTCGGTCTCTTAGGGAATCCGCCAGTTCGAGAAAAACATATTTCTCCATGTCGAAAAAGGACGCATGTTTGATTTCCGAAAGATCAAGATAAACAAAATGAAACCATTTCTGGTTTTGACCGGCGTGTTTTATCCGAACGTTTCGGTTATAAGCCAAGAGTTTTAAGAGATTGGATTTGCCAATTCCGGGAAGACCAATTATTTGGCAGGAAAAGCCTTTCTTAATATAGTCAAAAATCTTTTCTGTCTCCTTAAACCGGGAGTTAGCGGGATAAAGAGATTCGAAACGAACATTTTTCATAAAAAGAAAATTCAAAAGTTCGCCTTGTCCTTTAACTTAAGTATTCCGGCGGCAATCATGTTTGAAATTTCAGTTACTTCTCTAAGCAATTTTGCAACTTTTTCTTTATCGCCTTTACCAGAGTCTCTTAATAATCCAAACCAATATTTTGTTTCGTTTGCGCTCTTAAGGGCAATTTCGTGGAATTTTTTAAACTCTAGCCTTGAGCTTGAGGAAGTAGCCTCTACAAGATTAGCTCCTATGCTCATGCCTGATCGCAGCAACTGATCAGCGATAATCCAACAGCTTCTTTGGTTAGGCAGACTATCAATAAAGGCAATGAGGCTTAGACTAAAATGATAGCATCGCGTTTTAAGATCACTTTTGAATTTTGCATTGTAATTTTGCATTTTGACTTTTGAGTTTTGAATTGTTTTTGTAACCATATTGTAATCTTTTTGTGAAGTAGATATCAAGCTATTTCTATCCTCCGACTATAAACTGCGGTCATATGAAGGAACAGGAGATTATTTTCCAAAACCCGCGGGAAAGATTGACAAATCAAGCCCATAATCTTAGACTGGAAAGGGGAGGAAACATTTTTATGGCCGAAAATCAGGGAGAACAGGTAAAAGTGGCACGAGAAGCTTGGCAAAAAGCGAATGAGGGTAGAGAGGTCGGGGCAGAAGAAATAAAAGCGCAGGAAAGGCTGATCGAAATGGGATTTCCCCCGGTGAGCGGCGGCGCCGGGGAGCAGGCGCAAAGAACAAATATCAATTTTTCTAATTATCCAACAGAGATACTTTTGGATATAGCAAGGCATTATAATGTTAGAACAGAAGCGTCAGGGTTTCTGGGAGAACAGCGCCAGCTAGAAAAAGATCTTTTAGATCCTAATTTAAGCGAGGAGCAAAAAAAGGAACTAACTGAAAAATTACGCACAACAGAAGAACGACTTAGGCGCGCTGTTGAATTTAGGTTAGAATCTTTTTTTACGACCAAGGAGCAGACTACGGGTGTTAATTCGATGCAGGAATTGCTAAGCGCTATCACCACGGAAGGAAGCAAATGGAAAGACGCTAGGATTATTGTTGCTTCAGCAAAAAATGCCAAGGAGAAAGAAGACCTTTTAAGTAAATATAAAGAAAAAATACTTATAAACGAAGACGGCAGAGTCAATCAGGATAATTTTTTGCGCTGGCTCAGAGAACAAATGATGGAGCATCATGGTAATAGTCCCGATGGAAACATAAACCTATTTAGCGATATAGGCATTAGAATACCTGGTTATGTTAGCCCCCTTCCCTTTATGGAAATGTATGTCTGGAGACGTAAATATTTTTACGATGAAAAAGAAGGAAAGTATTTGGAAGATCTTGCTACCCAGGCCCTATACGAGGTTTGGCTTTTTAATACGAATCATAACAATGATGTTGCCTACCGACTTAAGGGCGTGATGGGAAATGATCAAAAACTGCCGGAGACAATCGCGGAAATTTACTGGAATGATGTTTTCACAAAATTTTCGGGCGGGAAAAGCACTTTTGAACGGATTTTTACCCTGCCGGAAAACATGACCGAATCCGACGGTAAGATTGGCAACGCGATCCGCACGGCAGTACTTAGTTATTATTACATCAGCGACCTTGACAAACTCAGGGAAATTTTAGGCGAGGACGCCGCCCTTTTCCGCCGAAAATATAAAACCAAAGATAAAGAAGGAAAAGATGTTTCAGAAGACACGGTAATCGCCAGGGATCCTTTTGCAGAGAAAGGCAGTTATAGAGGCATGGAAGAGAGATGGTTTGATGGAGATAACGAAGCGGATAAGAAAAAATTAAGGAGCGAAGTATTTAATGGGAAGGACGCCGAGGCGCGGGATAAATTTTTAGAATTTATGAATCCTTTTACTTCCTCCTCGGGCGCACAGAAGGACCCGGGGATTATAAATGAGACAAGGGCAAAAATTAGACAAAGCCTTAAGGAGCGGTTGGGTTTAGGCGATAACGACGCGGAATATGCCGAAAGCTGGGCGTACTATATGTGCCGATGGACAGGGTTAGCGGCCATGAATGATACGAAAGCAATTGCTTTTGACGCCTGGACAAAAATCCAGCAAACAGAATATTATCGTCTAAGGCAGAAGGAATACCCAAGAGAGGGAGGTTCTCTTTCCGGCAATCCCTTTAATATTGACGGTTTTAAGAGGCTTGGGCTTAATTTTTGGAATGGAATAACAGATGAAAAGGGAAGGACGCCGATTGAAATTTTGGAGGGGCATGCGCCGGGCGAGGTTAAAGAAAACGGAGAAATAAAACAAATTTTAAGAGAAAATCCTTTCAGTGATAAAAATCACGCTAAATTTCCTGCCTGGGTAATGCAGTATTTTGCCGGGGATCACGTGGCCCGCTCTTTTCAGCTTTATCACTTTTTAATTGAAAACAACGAGTTAAATTTTCAAAATTTGGTTACCCGCGAGGTTGATCCGGTAACCGGCTTGGCCACCGGGCGGCTGGTGGTGGATTTTGAGAAAGCAAATAAGGTGGTTGACGGAATCAACAAGGCCATCCGCTACGCCTATTCCACTTGGGGCGGGATTGACTACGGCAAAAAGGTCAGAACATGGGAAAAGTATTGGACAGGAGAGAAGGATCAAAGAAAAGAGCATTTTATTCATAAAGAGGAAACAACCATGGAGATGATGTTTGGGAAAGAATTAATAAGCCTCATGCGGGATTTTGTTATTAGAACGCATCAATCTAGTTTAGACAGGCAAACTTTAGATGCTATAAAAAAAGGAGAAAAGGATGACATAGTGGCTGGAATAATGCAAAGCCAGGATCGGGGCTTGGTTTGGAAGTTCGTGTTGGAATACGCTTTTATTAAAGAAGTTGAGTCACATCGAAATCCGCACAGTCCGTTCCAGCGCTTTAAATTTGCCGACCTTGAGAATATTTACGATTTTATACGATCGGTAGGGCTATTTAACGAAGAGGAGATTAAGAATATCAAAAAGCGGACCAGGACAACATCGGGAAGATTGGTTATAGGAGAGGGTTTTGGCGCCGCGCTTACAGGCAGTGGCGGCGGGGTGTTTAAAGAGTTTAAAAAGTTTGTGGCGAGTTTATTTAAATGATTCCTGTTTGTTTCTTACTGCCGAACTACGGATTTGCCGGCGGCGTTCCTGGCGGCGGCGGGGTTTGGGCTGCGGGCTGGGCCGTCGTGGCGGCGGTTGGTTGCTCCCCTTGTCTTGCTCTTGCCTCTATTTGATCAATTGTCTCATGGCTCCATCCCAACAGCCCCCTCATAAATCTGCCCTTTACCCGTGTATCAATCCAGGCGGCTCCCGGTCCAACCGCTTGTCCCATTTGGTTTCGTCTAAACACTGATCCCCAGGCTCCTCCGGCAGTTCCTCCTAGAAAAGCTCCTCCTGCCCCAACCGCCTGGCCGATGGCCGCGGTATACTTAAGCTGAGGGGCTTTTAGGGCATCGCGCATCATGGTCACAACCTGAGGCGTCATTAAGATTATGCCAAGGCCGATAAGAGAACCAATGGCATGTGTGTTTCCCGGATCTCCGATTAAAGGAGGAACAAACTGTCCTGCTGTTGAATGAGGAGAGCCGAATGAGTCTATAAATACCTTTCCCAACAGAAACATGGCAATTGTAACCGGGAAGGCGGAAAGGTTAGCGATAATATCTCTCAGCCAGGTCCCAAACCCAATAGAGACCCCGGGGAAAAGACCGGCGGCAATCCAGAAAGGCGCCAGCACAACATCCAGCAATATAAAAACATAAGCCATAATCAGTTGGAACCAAAGCCTAAACAGCGCCCAGATAAGAGCGATCATGATTATTAAGTATGGGATAAAAAAGGGTAGCCAATGCCGCAAAAGTAATTCAGAAGCCTCGAATACGCCAGCACCATATATGAAGGCGAAGATAGTGCTAGTTGGAATGTTACTGCCAAACCCAAAAACTCTTACGGCAATATTTGGTATACTATTAGGGTGCAGGAGCGTTGTTACTCCAGCAATAGTGCTGATTATATTTATTAACTGGTCCATTGGGGTATTATTATCTGAGAAAAATCCTAGTTTTTGCCTTTTTTCGCCAAACGACGCGGCCTTTTTATATCCCTTTAATAACGCATTACTAAAACCCTTTAAAAACCCAAAGGGTACAGATCCACCCCCGGGCAGAGGAACTTTAAGGATGTTCTTGGGAATACGTAAATTGCTTATTGTATCAACTGCGTTTGAGGTTTCATTAGCCATGGCTCCAATAGCTGTGCCTAGCAGGTTAAGGTTACCGGGTAATAAGTCGAAAACAGGAATATAGTTTGCTCCCTTGTCATGAATGCCAAGTGAGTTACTTATGACTTGTTTAGCGCCATCGGCAGAACTGGCTGCTATACCGTTTACTCCGCCTGGGATCATCTCGTTAACAGCATTGAAAGGCGGATTTTTCTGTATATCCGCAAGGTTATTAGTGTGTGGACTTATGGTATTGGCTACCAAATAAATGCTTACATTCATCATATCAATCAAGAATCCTGCAATGGCAAAGGAGAAGGTAACCAAAAGAATACCGATGATAATTTTGGGAATCTGATTTTCAATACTCATCACGGTTCTGGGGTCTATTTTTATCCTAAGCATTATCGCCAGGCCGATGGCAACGAAGATAAAGACAAACAAAAGATAAACAATGTTTCTGAATGTTGACCAAAGGCCCATTAGGGGTTGTAGTCCGCAAAAGCCGATGCCTGTTCCAGGCATTGACGTGCAGGGTGGTGTGGCGGCATAGGCGTGTTTGGCTATGCCAAAATTTTGTGCCAGATGATTAAAGTAGTCGCCGGTATGGATGGGAGGGATGAAGGTCATGGCGATTAAATTGCCCATTACCCCAATTGCCCCGCCGCCATTCGGCACAAAGCCGATCCTGCCGGTTTTCTGGTCAACTCCTAAACAGGCCTGGTTTGGATTGGTCGGATCAATGCCGGAGAGCTCGCAGCTCATGGCGGATATGACCTCGAGCATCACATTCTGCGTCCAGGTATGAAGATTTTTGGGAACATTCGGGTCGGTATTAGTTGCCATGTATGGGTTTGCTGCCTGGGCAAAGGAAGGTGCGGCAGAAAACAGAAAACAGAAAACAGAAAGCAAAGAGACAAGGAAAATTTTTAATTTGAAATTTTTAATTTCAAATGAAAATTGAAAATTAAGTTGGGCAGGCAGCTTCATAGCACATTTTTAGTTTGCGGTATTTCGCGGACAATGTCAAGCCTATTTGTATAATTCCTTATGTGTTCCTAAGATAATAAAATAAGCAATTGTATCTTCTCCAGTTTTTATTTCTCTGTAAATAGCGCGGTAATCATTGGTAATATTGATGCTTCTTAAACCTTTGTATGGCTCTCGCAGTTTATGATTGTTAAGTTGTGGATCAAGGGGATTTTTTATAAAGATGAAAATTTTCTTTCTAAAGCTTTTGCGGATTTTAACATTAAGTTTTTTCAGCTTTTTGGAAAAGTTAGGATCTAATTTGGCATTCATATTCCTTGTTCGTCGAGCCATTTTACTGCTTCTTCAGGAGTATGAAAAACAGGAGATCCTTTTCCTTCTTCCCAGTTTTTGCGCGCTTTTGCAAGGGTTTGTTTGAAATATTCGCTTGGTATTTCTTCCTCTTGTGCGCTAAAGGTAATTGTTTTTGTTCTGATAAATTGTTTTAGGAAGCCTTTAATGATAACACTTAGCGGCATACCAAGTTCTTCGGCAGTTGCCATTGCTTGTTTCTTGGTTTGCGGGTCAATTTTGGTTGTAACTACTGCATAATTCATATTAACCAAAGTATATACACCGGTATACCTTTTTGTCAAGCGGAGGGAGGGAGATTCGAACTCCCGATATCCTTGCGGATATACCTGCTCTCCAAGCAAGCGCACTAGACCGCTATGCGATCCCTCCTAGATTAAGTCAAAAGTTAAAATTCAAAAGTCAAAAATACAAATAAAAATTAAAAAGTTAAGAACGTTTATTACTTTCTACTTTTGCCTTGAACTTTTGACTTCTAATTTTTGAATTTTGACTTTCGCTCCCTTCCACACTTTTTTATCCGATTGATATGTCAGTCTTTTTTCAATCTCATCTATGGTCAGCCACTCTACATTTTCCATTTCAAAGTCATGCTTGGCGATATCGCCCGAGACATATTCCATTAAGAAATAATACACTGTTTTTTTTATTTTTTCTCCTTTAAAAACATACCAGTAGGTAACAGCCGTCAGGCTTTTTATAATCCTTGCCTTTACCCCTGTTTCTTCTTCGACTTCTCTAATTGCTGTTTCCTCTTTTGTTTGTCCTTTAAATTCTTCTTTATCGCCAATTAATCCTTTCGGAAACACCCAGCCGTGATGCTGTGAATGCTGGGCAAGCAAAATCATCATTTTCTGTTTTTGCGTTTTATATACTATTCCGCCTGCGGAAAATTCAAACCTCATTGATAAATGTCCTTTCCGTAACCAGCATATAAATTTTTCTGTTGACAATAATAATCAAGATTGTGCCCTGGTGTCAATAACGACTTAATGAGACAGGGAATTTTTGGTTTGGAGGGTGTTGACAAACCAAGAGAAAGATGACACGATGAGTTTATGGATGATGCAGGAATTATTGCTGATGCCCAAAAAAAAGTTGCTGGATTTAATTATCCGGCATCTGAGAGAAAGGAAATTGGAGGTTACTAAGGCAAAAAAACTGGCGCGGGATTTTTTACAGCTTTTGCCAATCAATGACCAGGAAGATTTATTGCAAAAACTGGAAGGATTAGGCAGACAATATCCGGAGGCGCAGGAAATCTATATTGACGAGCTAAAAGAAATGAGCGTACAAAAGAGGGATCGGGCGTTAACAGAAATGCAAAGTCATATTCAGCAGGGGAAAATTGAAGAAGCAATTAAGGTTGCCAGATTAGCGCAACAGAAAGGAGCATAATAAGCAATGGCTGGAGAATCGGCAGCGGGAGTAGCGGCTCAAGTGGCAGAAGCGGCTCCGGCGGCGGCAGAAGCAATTAGCGCGATTCAGCAGGAAGCGGGTCAAGCAGCAGGCGGTATAACAGCCGGTCAAGAAGCGGTTTTGGAAACAGTGAGTCAGGGAGCTTCGCAGGGGGTTCCTCCCGCCGAAGGACTTGCGGCCATTGGTGATCTTCCGGAAGGCCCGCGTCAGGAAAATAATCCCCGGCAATCTGGGACAGAGGGGCAGGAATCGGGGACAGAAACGGGATCGGCTCGGGAAAGTAATCAGGGAGCGCCAGAGGCAGAAAGAGAAAAACCGCCCGTTATTCCCGGAAAAGTGGCGGAAGATCCAAAATACAAGGAACTTCGGGCACAACGTACGGTTGAGGCATCGCAGGCAAATGGAGGCAGGGCGGAGAGGTTAAATCACGATTAGATAGAACAGGACGCGCTAAAGGACTATTATCAAGCTTGGGCTCAAGAAGTAATGAGTCGTCCGGAAGGTCTGCCCGATGAAATAGCTAATGACCCCTTGTTTAATCAAAAATACGGTGAGGCGGTGCAGGAAGCGGAAAGGACCGGCCAGCCGATTGATCTAAAGGCTCTTAAAACAGAAGCCCTCGCCGGATTTCAAAAAGACAAGGATCAGGAAGCAGAAGCAGCCGCGGGAGAGGCCGCCGCGCAGGCCCCCGCAGAATTAGCCAAGGCGCTTAAAGGAAGCGAGCTATTAATGCAGAATCCGGAGATGGCAAAAGTAGTTGGTCTTCTAACCGCGGTTTTGGAGCAGCAATTAAAATCGCAAGGAAAACCAGAGCAGGAGATTCAACAGAATCTTAAGGGCAAAGAAAACTTGTTAATGCTTTTCTTGGCTATCCTGATGATGATGGTTGGAGGGGCGGCGGAGACGCTCAAGAAATAGGCATTGCCTTTTACTTTATTTTACTTCTTTACTCCTCTTTTGGTTTGGGTAATCGTTCAGGAATTGACAAAGAGAGCGAGTGAATAAAATTTTTTGGCCTGAGATTGTTTGAGCGAAGTATGAGCGAGTTGCGAAGGACAGAAAAATTTTTGTTCACGAGCGATAGATTAACCATTTTTGCTAAATCCTGAACGCCTACTGGTTTGGGGGTTGACAAAATAGACATAGAGATTAGATAATTAATCATGGAGAGTCAAAAATTATTTCCGGTTTCTCTTACATTTGACGATATACTTCTTCTTCCGGGTTATACGGATTTCTCCCGTTCGGAAATAGATTTGTCTGCCGGATTAACCCGCAACATTAAATTAAGGCTTCCGTTTGTTTCCTCTCCCATGGATACGGTAACAGAATCAGAGCTGGCTATTGCCTTGGCAAAATTGGGAGGCATCGGCATTATCCACCGTAATTTATCACTTGCCGCCCAGGCAAAGGAGGTAGAAAAGGTAAAATCAAAAAATCTTTTGGTTGGGGCCGCGGTTGGGGCAAGCGAAGGATTCGAGGAGCGGGTTAAGGCATTGGTTAAAGCAGGGACGGATGTGATCGTGGTGGATTCTGCCCATGGATTTTCAAAAACGGTCTTAGACGCGGTTGGTAAGATTAAAAAAATGTTTCCAAGGCAAGAAGTCATCGCCGGAAATATCGCGACATTTGAGGCGGCAAAAGCATTGATTCGCGCGGGAGCGGACGGACTGCGTGTTGGGATGGGGCCCGGGGCAATTTGCACAACAAGGGTTGTTTCGGGTATGGGTGTTCCCCAGATTACCGCTATTTTGGAAACCGCTAAAGAAGCAAGACCCAAAGGGGTTCCTGTCATCGCTGACGGGGGGATTAAATATTCAGGGGACATGGTTAAAGCCTTAGCCTGCGGGGCATCAGCAGTGATGATGGGAGGATTTTTCGCATCTGCCGGCGAGGCGCCAGGCGAAACAGTTATTCTTAACAAAGAAGATGTGCCGCGAAGATTTCAGAGTATTTTCAATCATACCCATAAAACCTATATGTTTAAAAAATATAGGGGGATGGGATCGGTTGGGGCAATGGAAAAGGGGGCAAAGATAAAATCGGAGGGTGAATTTCATGGAAAAAGTTATCAAGACAGGGTATTGGTTGCGGAAGGGGTAGAAGGATTAGTGCCTATTAGGGGAACAGTCAAAGAAATCGCGGAGCAGGCGATAGGCGGGATAAAATCCGGCATGTATTATGCGGGGGCGAAAAATATCGAAGAGCTTTGGGAAAAGGTAAGGTTCACCAGAATTACCCAGTCGTCTTTAATAGAAAGCCATCCGCACGACATACTGGTGACAGATCCCGGAAAAAACTACTACTAACAACAGATTTTTATGATTTACGTTGTAGATTTTGGCTCCCAGACAGCCCATTTAATAGCAAGACGTATTAAAGAATTGGGTTTTTCCGCAGAGCTTTTGACCCCGGGTGAGCTTCTTGACCGGATTAAAAGAAAAAAACCAAATGGAATTATTTTTTCCGGAGGACCGTCGTCGGTGTACGAAAAAAACTCTCCGAGTATCAACATTAAGGTTTTTAATTTTGAGATTCCAATACTTGGAGTTTGTTACGGATTTCAATTAATGGTTCATCTATTGGGCGGAAAGGTGGTTCCCGGAAAAAAAGAATACGGACCGACAAAATGTCAAATTTCGAATACAGAATCTCAAATATCTGGTAAATTACCAAGACAATTTACTGTCTGGATGAGTCATGGAGATGAAGTCATTAGGCTGCCTAAAGGTTTTGAAGCACTTGGTTCAACAGATCATGTGCCGTTTGCTCTGGTTGGCGATTTAAAGAAGAATATTTACGGTCTGCAGTTTCATCCTGAGGTAGAACATACCCAGAATGGTTTGCGGATTTTATCTAATTTCTTAGGTATATGCGGTTTTAAAACTAGGTTAGATACTCAAGGTAAATTAAAAAGTCATGATTCAAAAGTTAAAATTACAACTCAAAAGTCAAAAATTAAGAACGAAATACCGCAGATAATTGAAAAAATTAGGAAAACCGCGGGAGAAGATTTCGTTATCGGCGCGGTTTCGGGCGGGGTTGATTCAACAGTCGCGGGTATTTTGACAGCAAAGGCAATAGGTAACAGATTTATACCGATTTATGTTGACAATGGTTTAATGAGGCAAGATACCCGGGAGCATGTTAAAAAAATATTCGGGAAGACAGGAATAAAGCCTATAGTTGTAGATATGGCAGAGGAGACGCTTGCACTTCTTAAAGGAGTTACTGATTCCGAAAAGAAGAGAAAAATAATTGGAAAGTTTTATATTGAAATTTTTGAACAAGAAATGCGGAAACTTCTAAGATCCAGAAAAAATGTTAAATTTCTTATGCAGGGTACAATCTTTTCCGATGTTATAGAATCTAAAGGCAGTATACACGCGGCTAAGATTAAAAGTCATCATAATGTCGGCGGACTTCCCCGGCAAATGAAACTAAGGCTTCTTGAACCCTTACGAGAGCTGTATAAAGATGAAGTACGGGAAATCGGTAAGAGGCTAGGGTTGCCGGACGAATTTATTTATAAGCAACCATTTCCGGGGCCCGGATATGCTATAAGAATTCGGGGGGAGGTAACAGCAGAAAGATTAAGCATGGAGAAAAGGGCAGATTCTATTGTTTTAGAGGAGTTAGGGAAAGAGGGTATTTTAAAAAATGTATTTTTGTCTTTTCCTGTTTTAACAGGGGCGTTTTCAACAGCGGTTAAGGGAGACGGCAGGAATTTCGGCGAGGTGGTTGCCATCCGCGTCGTAGAATCTAAGGATGTTATGACGTCCAACTGGAGTCGTCTTCCGTATGAGGTTTTACAGAAGATTTCCTCAAGAATAGTTAACGAAGTTCCCAATGTTTCAAGGGTTGTTTACGATATAACCACCAAGCCCCCGGCCACCATGGAATGGGAATAGTGTATCTATTCCTTCTTCGTGCTACAATGGGGGCGATATGGATCAGGTGGAAACAATTAGAGAGAAGATAGATATTGTTTCTCTAATCTCAGAGTATATTTCCTTAAAAAAAACCGGCCAGAATTTTAAGGCCATTTGTCCTTTCCATGGCGAGAAAACCCCCTCCTTTGTAGTGTCTCCCATGCGCCAGATTTGGCACTGTTTTGGATGTTTTCCTCCGGGACAATTAGTGAAGACCCCGTTTGGATATCATCAGATAGAAACGGTAGCAGAAGGAGAGTTTGTAGTTTCCGAAAAAGGTGATTATAGAAGAGTTCTGGCAACGCATAAAAGAAATTATTGCGGCGACTTAATTGAAATAAAAACAAAAAAGATAAGAAGGCCGGTATTATTAACAGGTGATCATCACGTTTTTGCGATACACCCAACAGCTAGACACGAAATACAATTTAAGTATTTTTCTAAACGATACAGGCGTTACTTGTCCTATCTCTCTTTAAAACCAGATTATTATTATCGAAAAATCGAGAAATGGCTTCCGATTAAAGAAATTGAAGCGAGAAAACTTGTGCCTGGAGATTTACTCCTCTATCCCTTAAACGACAGAGTTAACTCTGTTAGAGTCATAGATCTGAATAAATATGTGACAAAAAAATCTCGTCTTGGTCCGCAACCGTCTTTGCTGCCGATAGTCAGAGTAGGTACGGATTTTTTACGCCTTACTGGTTATTATATTGCGGAAGGAAGTAATCATAGGGCATATATTCGTTTTAGCCTTGGTAGTCACGAGAAAGAATTTGCAAATGAGATAAAACATCTTATAAAAAAAGTCTTCAAGCTGAATGCCTCGATTCATTATCGAAAAGAGAGTGATAAAACAGGCATTGAGGTTACGGTCTGCCATGCTTATTTGGCTAATGCATTTGAGAATCTTTGTGGTCTGCACGCAGAGAATAAACACCTTCCCTTTTTATTTCAAGAGTTACAGCCGCGATTACAAAGAATAATCCTGACCGCCATACATAAAGGTGATGGCACAAGTTATTTAGCAAATAAATCTAATAAGGTTCATAAGTCTATAACCACAGTTTCAAAAATATTAAGCGAGCAGATAGTAGATATTTTACTACGGCTTAATTTTTTTCCATCTTTAAGCATCTCTAAAGAAAAAATAGACACAAAAGGCGTACATCATCAAGAAGCATACACGGCTTTTTGGTCCGAAGAAGCAAAGCCGAAATATAATTTGGTGTACCGTACCAGAGATGGTTTTAGATATTGGTTATTGCCCATAGAGGCGGTAAATTCTTCACCTTATAGGGGAAAAGTTTACAACCTGACGGTAGAAGATGATCATTCTTATTTAGCATCACATTTTGCCGTATCTAATTGCGGCAAAGGCGGAGACGTTTATACGTTTCTGATGGAATACGAAAACATGGAGTTTCCCGAGGCCCTGCGGGTTTTGGCAAAAAAGACAGGGGTGGAATTAGCCGAAAGCCAGTGGCAGACTCAGACAGGATTTAAAAAAGAGAGAATATATAAAATTAACCAACTGGCTTTGGATTTTTATCACTATATTTTAACTAACCATAATGCCGGCAAGAAAGCACTTTCCTACTTAGTTAACGCCAGAAAGATAAACGATAAGATTATAGAAACATTCGGGCTGGGGTTTGCCCCCTCAACTGGTAACGCACTGGCGGCATACTTAACAGACAAAAAACATTTCAAGCCCGGCGATATTGTTGAGGCCGGTCTTGGGTTTTTTAGGAACGGGGGAATAAATGATTTCTTCCAAAATCGCATTATATTTCCTCTTTTTGACCACAGGGGTAATGTTACCGGTTTTTCCGGCAGGGTGCTGGAAGAGGGGGCTATAAAATCAAAGTATATCAACACAAGAGAGACGCTTGTTTATCATAAAGGTAAGGCATTTTTTGGCTTAAACATTGCCAAGGAGGCAATAAAAAAAGAAAAAAGGGCAATTATAGTTGAGGGAGAATTTGATGTTTTGTCTCTTTTTAGAGAAGGCATTGCCAACGCAGTGGCGGTAAAGGGAACCGCTTTAACCGAAGATCACCTGCGTTTGATAGGCCGGTTTACGGACAGAATTAGCATCTGTTTTGATCAGGATAAAGCAGGCCAAGAGGCAATGCTGAGAAGTATCCCTGCCCTTGAGGAGTCGGGTCTTATATCAAGCGTAATAGAACTACCAGAAAAAGATCCGGATGAGCTGAGCCGGGAAGATCCGCTTTTGTTAAAATCCGCGCTAAGAAACGATAAAGCCCTCTATGATTTTCTGATTGAAAAAGCCCTTGGCGCGTTTGATAAAAAAACCTATGAGGGCAAAAAGAAGATAGCGGATCAAGTACTGCCTTTTCTGGGAGCGATAGATAACGAGATCATCAAAGAGCACTATCTTAAAAGATTAAGCGAAGAGCTTTCTGTTTCCTATGAAAGCGTTGTAAAAGAGGAAGAGAAGATAAAAAACAAAGGTAAAGACTCCGCGGTCTTTACCGGAAAAACCCTGTCGCCAAAATCAAGGGAAGAAAGATTGGAGGAATACCTTTTATCTATTATTTTTCAATCGGATAACCCAAAACAAGTATTCGATAAGACAGAAGAAATACTGTCTCGGTTTAATTTTATAACACCTTCCCTTCAGGGTATACGGGAGGTTCTTAATTCCTATTTTCAGAAAAGCGGTATTTTTGACGTAAAAAAGATTGCGCAGATACTGCCAAGGGAATATTTGCCGGCGTTTGACACCTGTTTGCTTAAGCCTCAGATGGATTATTTAAGGGATAGATATCTGGCGGAAGCGGTAAAAATCGCGGCGGATCTAAGGCTTATCTACATAAAACAGGCAATAAAAATTTTGGGGGAAAAGATAAAAACCAAGGA
>JAMCXO010000019.1:0-15741 GCA_023473545.1 Patescibacteria group bacterium
AGAAGAATTTATCAAGCAAAGAGTAAAGGGTTAAAAACAAACGAAGAGAAATCAAAAACAGATGAAGAGAATAGTTCTAAGGCCGAGAGGATGGCGATTGTGCGGGGCAGGGATGTGGAGACAGGCCTGCCCAGAAGCCTAAGGGTTACAGAGACCGAGATTAGGGAGGCTTTGGCGTTAGTTGTTGTTAAAATCATCGAGGGGGTTTCGGATGTGCTGGAGGAATCTCCGCCCGAACTGACCTCGGATATCCTGGAGCATGGCATTTTGCTGACAGGCGGGGGGGCTAAACTTTCGGGATTGGATCAGCTTATTGTGGAGCGGACACACATACCGGTTATTGTTGCGGACGAACCGCTTTTAAGCGTTGTTAAAGGAACGGGTAAAGTCCTGGAGGACAAAGAGCTTTTGGAAAGGGTCAAGGTTACCGGCGGGCTGACGTAAAAGAGATTGAACTACAAGATAACCTATGTTAAAATGCGAAAGAATTATCTGACTCATAAAAAATGGAAGATAGAATTGAGAAGAAGAAAATAAAAATAAAAACAGAAATAAGAAAATTAGATACTTTTCTTCTATTTTTAAATAATAGACACACAGAAAACTTAAACCGTAAAAAATATGGCAAAAGAGGCATTCAATGATTTAAGAGATATCCCTGCCGCATTTTCCTCAAGAGAAGGAGCGAGACGCTTTGCCAAACAAAGAGAATCAACACAGGAATCATTATCGGGACTTGAAGCGGAAAAATTAAGAAAAATTGTTGAGGTTTTAAAGCATCCGGAGCTTGAGGCGTTAATTGATGAGGGAAAAATTACTTTGGGAATAATAAAACCAAATGTAAACCAAAGTCATCTTCTGCCGGATAATGACGATGAGGCAAGCGAAACAATTTTAAGAGAAATAGGAGAAGAAAATGTAGTGTTTAGTATTGCTTTGGCCCTTACAAGGGATCAGGCGGAAGAATTTTATGCTCCAATAAAATCCAAGTATGAATCCAAAACAGATTCAAAGACCGGAGACACGGTCTGGAATTTAATCGTGGATTTTGCGAGCAGCGGCCCTCTGACATTTTTATTAATTCATAGAGAGGGCGGCAATGCGGTAGATTGGTGGAGAAATAAAATGGGAAATACCTATCCCGCAGATGCGGATAAAGCATCAATTAGAGGGAGATTCGCGACAATGGAGATGCTTCCTAATAATTTAGTCCACGGAAGCGACTCAAAACAAGAGGTAAAACGGGAAATTAAGTGTTTGGCCGGGTTTTTAGGAAGTCTTTATGAAACAGGAGATAGAGTCTGAATTCAGTTCCCAAGATGATTTATGGCGCTTTTGCAGAGTTACGGCCTCTATTATTGGGCAGGAAGTATCGCCTGCGGCAGTAAGGCGCATAATTGACATATCCAATCAAGGCGGTCATTTGTTTCACGGCATAAAAGGATATTCTTCTTTGGAAAGTGTTAGAAGGTTAGGAATACTGCCGTTTACCCCGGAGGGAGGATATGTCAGTTTTTGGACATCCGGATTTCAGATATTTGGATCTTCTTTAGAAGATCCTTCCCCTTCTCATACTTACGACACAACCTTTTTCCATTACGGCCATGCCTATGATCCTTCTCGAGAAAGACGAGCAATGTTAATAGCTTTGACAAACATAAGAGAACTTGAACGTTTAGGACTAGACACAAAAACAGTTAGATCTAAAAATGCCTACGCGGCTATTGGAATTCCTCTGCCAAGAAATTCAATAGTCTTGTTGCGAGCGGAGACGAGTCTGGAAAATAAGGAAGATTCTCCTAAAATTGAGAAAACTATGCTTGAACTGATCGAGAAGACTTTGGTTTCTGGTTATGAGTTGGGGAGTGAGTTGTCCGTGGAATTATGACTCTTTTTATAATTTTCATCATTAAGCGCAAATCCCAGAGCGCATTTAATGGCATCCTCAAATTCATGATCTCTTGTATAGAACCTATTTGTTATAACTCCGTTAGTTCCAATTTCATTTATTTCTGAAACAAGAGGAGAGGGATATGCAGTCTCAACTAAGTCACTTAACTCTTCAAACGTGTTGACCCTATCTGCAATAAAGTCAGGAAGCTTAACCTGGGCACTGCAGCCGATTCCCACCCTTTTTTCTTTTGGTAACTCAACAACACACCATCCGCATAAAAAAGTTCCATAATCATTTTTCCTGATTATACCCTCAAGGCCTACATAAATATCTTTATTTGGATAAGCTTTTTTCGCCTTCTCTATTCTTTGTAGGCACCCCTTGATTCCTTCTTCATCAGAATCTGGTGTTTTTGAAACTCCAGAAGCGACCTCAATCGTTTCAATGTTATAGTCCTTAAAAATACCTGCAATGGTGTTTTCTGTTGCATTAACTTTTGCTGGATTTTTAGAAGTCAGCAATATTTCTTTCATCTCACTTTTAAAGAGAATTATCGTATATCCATTTTACTATCTTTGAATTTCGTGTAAAGTTGAAAATATCGGATAGAGTCTGGCTAGCGCTTGAAATTTTAGGCATTTTGTTATTGCTTTTCCCCCCGCTTTTTGAATTAATCGCTATTTGGTCTGCTAAATGGGATGTTCTATCATAAATTTGTGTAAAGCTCGTTTTCAACATTGTATAACCAAGTTTTAGATGAGGATAAATACCTCTTTCAATTAAATCTGCATAAACTAATTCTGTGAGGAATGAAAAAAAACCCATATCGTAAGGAAGACCGGTCACAACATCTATGCTTCGAGCCGATACATCGCTACATAAAAAATCATTACCATTTTTATCAGGTCTAATAAAGTACTGTAATGATACGGTGCAGGGAAAATCTTTTGTTATTACTTTATGTTTAGGTTGATTTATATTGATAATTGATCTTCTGCTGTTTTTCGTTTCGATTAATTCCTGTATTGCCCATCTGTATTGATTGGCATTATTTGGACATTTTTCCCGAAAGACATAATATCCATAATTAGAATTAATTTTCCCATTTTTATCTGCAATCTTTCTCCAAAAAGAGGAAGCTTGAGCTAAACCTTCTTCAACATTTAAGCTTCCTTTAAAATAAGCTATAAGTTCTCTACAAAAATATCGAATAGATGTCGGAGCCCTGAGATAGTGAAGGCGATTCCTTGAGTTTAATAAAATATAATTTATGCCATAGGTCTGGATTCCTGTGCCATTACTAACATTTATTGGATGGCCAGTTAATTTTATTGTTTTAATGTCTTTTACGATTAATTCGTCCATGTTATCTGAAATTATATTTTTATTTACAATATTAAAAGAAGCGAAATCTTTATTTGGTTTTTTAAACGGCATAATCAACTATCTTATTTTTGCTCTGATTAAAGCTATAATATCTGATAATAGTATGTTGCCCGTATCGATATTTATATCGGCATTGTTATTTTTCCCTTGACTATCACCTTGAGTTCTTCTATATATTATTTCCTCTTGAGAAATATCTCTTAAACTCAATCTTATTAATTTTTCTTTATCATTAGCATATAAGTGGATCCATAATAATTCATTAGGTCTTAAATCTTTTATTAATTTTGCCGTAATCGTTGAAGTTGGCGTAAAAACAATAGGAGACGAAGCCCCCCTAACTAATGTTATCCATTTTCTTGGAGAACCATAATGCTTTTCTAAATAAGTTGTTACTTGAAGATTAGGATCAACATATAAACCTCTTTCATAATTTTCTAAAAATTCTTCTTCGGAATTAATATAAATGAAGTCGAATCCATCAAATTCACCCATTCTTTTACTTCTTGTAGTATGTCCTGGTACTCTTTCCATCCCTTCATACTCCCTAAAAAATTTTGCTAATGTCGATTTTCCAGTACCCGAAGCGCCCGTAATCATAATAGACTTTTCACATAATTCTTTGCTCATTATGATTAATTATTATATTTCTTATTGATTCCAGATGCAAATTCGAGGTGATTAAAAAAACTTTAATAATGCCAGTTTTATTAAGTATTGATTTTGGGATGGTCTTTACATTTATTATGTTATATCATGATACGATATCGTATGATACGAACTATAAGACATTCTTTTGTGTTCAATCACACATCGAAAATTTTAACCACAAACGAAGTTAAGCGCCTTTGTTTGTTATAGGCTGACCATCCGCTGAGGAACTCGCCCCGGCGAAGCCCCAGGATCTTTGGGATTAACTGTTTAAGGTCTGGGGCAATGTTTTCCAATTCGGAAATCTTTGCGATGCTGATCCAGTGTAGCGTGCCCTCGTGCGAGGCTCGCAGGGTGACGCGTCCGACATCGGCGCGAAAGACCAGCATGAACACATTCTCGTTGAAATACGTCCTGACGTGAACCAGTCCCTTGAACCGCAGCTCTTGCGGAGAGAGTGCGATGCCTGATTCTTCGGCAATCTCCCGCGCGGCGGAGCGATAGACTTCCTCGCCGGCTTCGATGTGGCCGCCGACGGCATTATAGCGATTCGCCCAGTGCGTCTTGCGCGGGTTTCCCAACAGAAGCAACACCTTGTCGTGTGAACGATTGACAATAATAGACAGGGTTCTTGGTATGACCGAATATACTTTTTTCATCCTAAAGCACTGCGTTTAAATCACTTAATCCGCACTTTTAAAGAGAATTCTTATATATCCATTTTACTACTTTTGAATTTCGTGTAAAGTTGAAAATATCGGATAGAGTCTGGCTAGCGCCTGAATTATCTTTTCGCCTTATAGGCGGTAGCGGATTGGACAGGGTGTTTAAGAAAGAGTAGTATTGTAATGCGGGAGGAATGGTATGAGGGAAAGGAAAAACTTTGCGGTTTCTTTTTTGGTTTTGTTTTTCGCGGCGTTTATTTTATTTGTTCTGCGGCAATGGGCGCCTGTTATGGCCTTGGACAATTTGGCCGTCAAGATCCTGTCGCCTATTGGCTCCTCCCTTATCCGTACTTTTACCCCGCCGGTGGGTAAGAGCAAGGCATCAAGGCTTAAAGAAGAGAACAGGAAGCTCTTGGAAAAATTGGCAAAATCGGAACTCCTTGTAACGGAGAACAGGGCATTGCTGGATCAGTTTCGAACCGTTTATCCCGCCCCCAGAACCCTTATTCCTGCCAATGTTGTCAGCAAGCCTTCTTTTATTCCCGGAGAAACTTTGCCTCTTAAGTTTATTCTGGATAAAGGGCTAGGCAGCGGTGTTAAAAAGGGTCAGGCAGTGGTTGTGGGCAATAATCTTATTGGAGAAATAGAAGAGGCAACCGATGATTTTTCGGTGGTTACTCTTATAACCAGCCATAAATTTTCCCAAACCGCCGAGACTTCAAGATCTAAGGCCTTAGGGGTTATTAAAGGAAACGGTTCCCGGTCGGTTGTTTTTGGCAATATTTTGCCCTCCGCCGATATTAAAAAATCGGATGTCGTTGTCAGCGCCGGCTCTTTGGATAAAAACGGGGACGGAATTCCCCCGAATCTGGTAATAGGGAAAGTAGTGTCTGTAAACAAAAATCCAAGCGCTATTTTCCAAACCTGCGATGTTGAAAGCCTGGTAGATTTTTCTAAACTTTCCTTAGTTTTTGTGATTGAATAATGGGTAAATGGATCTTCTATCTCTTGGCAGGCTTTCTGCTTGTCGGGGCAAGCCTTATCACAACCTTGCCTTTGGTGATTGTTTTTCTCTTATTAGCCTATATTTTCTATCGGGATTCTTCCGTGCTGGTTTTGGCCTTTGTTCTGGGAATTTTGCTTAATGTTTACGGGGCTATAGGTGAAACCAGCATGTTTTTGCTTTTGTTTGTCTTTGTGCTTAGCTCCTATGAAAGAAAATTTGGCATTGATACCTATCCCTTTGTCCTTTTTGCCAGTCTGATAGGTTCTTTTTTGTTTTTGGCGATTGCGGGTTATACCGATTATATTTTTATCGAGTCTGTTATTGCCTCGGCGCTTACGATTTTTATTTTCCGCGTCGTTTCAGGGGGCAGGCGGTAGGTAAAACTCTGCTGAACATTTTCCAATAAGGGTTTATAATAGATTTGTGAAAACAGGACTCGCTTTTCCCGATTATATAGACAAGGATAATTCCAAAAGGAGGCATTTTCAGGAAAACGGCTTTCCCCGCGTAAGGACGTACTTTTTGCCTTTGGTGATTGTTGTTCTGTTTGGGCTTCTGATTTTTCGGATAACCTATCTCCAGCTAATTAGGGGAGGCTATTACGATAGTTTGTCCAACTCAAACAGGATTAGAACCTCGGTTATTCACGCGCCAAGAGGCATAATCTTTGACAGAAATAATACCCCTTTGGTTTTTAATGTTCCCGGGTTTAGGGAGGTGGTTCACGGAAAAACAAGGCTTTTAGACAGTAAAGAGGCGCTGTCTATCATAGCCAAAGGCGGAAAGGGCCTGGAGATAGATAGTCTTCGCGAGTACCCATACAAGGATGCCTTGGCGCACGTGGTTGGCTTTATCGGCCAAATTAGCCGGAGAGAGCTGCGGAGTAAGGATTTTGCCGGTTACGGCATTAATGATTTGGTTGGCAAAACGGGAATTGAGGAAGAGTACGAAAAAAAGCTTAGGGGAGTTAACGGGAAGGAGTTGGTGGAAGTGGACGCCCTTGGCAGAAAAATAAGAACATTGGGAGAGACGGATCCGATTCCCGGGGGGAATATTCATTTGACAATAGACCTAAAGCTTCAGGAGACTCTTTTTGCCGCCATGAAAGGCGTTAAGAAAGGGGCGGCCATTGTCTCAACCCCGCAAGGCGGGATTTTGGCTCTTGTTTCAAAGCCCTCTTTTGATCCAAATCTTTTTACCATGGGGACAGGTTATAAGACATCGGACAGCGCCTATAAAACCGTTTCCTCGATTCTGTCCGATTATAAAAATGAGCCGCTTCTTGATCGGGCTGTTTCGGGCGAATATCCTCCTGGCTCTACCTTTAAAATAGTGGTTGCCGCGACCGGACTTCAGGATAAAATCATAGACCGGAATTTTCAGATTGAGGACACAGGCATTTTGAGGGTTGGCGCCTTTTCCTTTGCCAACTGGTACTATAGCGATTACGGTAAAACAGACGGGATGGTTAATATTGTCAAGGCAATCAAGCGTTCCAATGATATTTTTTTCTATAAACTGGCGGAAAAAGTTGGGGTTGACAGGCTTTCGCAAGGAGCCTTAAAGTTTGGTCTTGGGAAGAGGCTGGGGATTGATCTCCCCGGGGAGGCAAAAGGCCTTATTCCAACTACTTCCTGGAAAGAAAAGGTTACGGGAGAACCCTGGTATCTGGGGGATACATATCATTACGGCATAGGTCAGGGATATCTTTTGACAACGCCTTTGCAGGTTAATGCCTGGACGCAGGTGATAGCCAACGGGGGCACGCTTTACAGGCCGCATCTTTTGCTGAATCATAAACCGGCAGTTATAGATCATGAATTCTTGGACGCCGGGACGGTGGGCTTAATTCGGAAAGGGATGATAGAAGGCTGTAGTCCGGGCGGGGTTGGCTGGCCTCTTTTCGGATTCGCGGTTAAGAATTCAAAATTAAAAATTGACGGGAAAAATATACTATCGGACCCATTGTCTACAGATTCAGCCAGGTTTAAGGATTACAAAAGGATTAGTATTGCCTGCAAAACAGGAACAGCCCAGCATGGAGGAGCCAAGACCCTGCCCGATGCCTGGATAACCCTTTTCGCCCCGGCCTACAATCCCCAGATTGTGGTGACTATTCTATCGGAGGATTCGGGCGAGGGTTCAAACGTGGCAGGACCTATCGCGAAAAAGGTTTTGCAGGACTGGTTTTCGCGCTAAGACGATGGAGAGAGATTATTATTTGGCCTTTTCGGCCATTAACGGGATCGGACCGGTGAGGTTTAGATTGCTTTTGGATCATTTTGGCTCTGCCGGAAAAGCCTGGAAGGCAGGAAAAGCCGATCTAAAAATGGTTTTGGGTGAAAGGTTGGCGGAAAAGGCGGATCGGGCAAGAGGCGGATTTTCCGTTGAGGGCTATCTCGAGAGAATTAAAAAAGAAGGCATTGATTTTTTGGCATTGCCTGACAGGGGCTTTCCAAAAATATTAAGAGAAACCAAAAATCCCCCCTTTGTTCTTTATGTTCGTTACTCCAAAGAGATTTATAGAAAGGATAAACCTTTTAATTTGAACAACTTTTTTCCCGCGGTAGCCGTTGTGGGAACAAGAAGAGTAACAGGTTACGGCGAAGAGGTTACAAGACTATTTGTGAAAGATTTGGTTTTGGCGGGTTTTACCATCGTTTCGGGGCTCGCGCTGGGCGTTGATTCCTTAGCGCATCAGGGCGCTATTGAGAATAGCGGCAAGACCATTGCTGTTTTGGGAAGCGGCTGTGACCTTTGCTATCCTGTCCAGAATCAGTCCTTATATAATAGTATCATTGCCAAGGGGGGCTGTATTATTTCGCAGTTTCCCCTGGGGCAAAAACCGAGCAGGGGTTTTTTCCCGCGCCGAAACGCCGTTATAGCCGGGTTGTCCCAGGCGGTTTTGGTAACAGAGGGGGCCAGGGATAGCGGTTCTTTAATAACAGCAAATCATGCCCTTAAAAACAACAGAAAGGTTTTTGCCGTTCCCGGACCAATCACCTCGAGTTTGTCGGAGGGTCCGTACAAACTGATTGCCAGGGGCGCGAAGCTTGTTACCTCGGCAAAGGATATTCTGGATGATTTAGGAATTAAGAATAATGCAGTAGCGGATAAAAATAAAAAAAGAACCGGGACAAAAGAAGAGCGGGAGATCCTGATGTTGTTGGAGAACGAGCCATTGCATTTTGATGAGATAATTAAGAAAACTGCCTTGAGTCCGTCTAAGCTGGGCAGTATTCTTTCGATTATGGAGCTAAAGGGAATGGTTAGGGGTTTGGATGAGGGGTTATTTTCAATCGCCAGATAGATTTCTTTTCTTGGCAATCGTAATAGCCATAGTTAACGTAATCACGAAGTATTTACGGATAGCAAAATAGAGCATTTTTATTGGTAGGTCCTGTCCCCAGTAGCGGCGTTTTGGGATTTAGGTCCGCCGGAATCCCCGCAGTTCCGCACGAGCTTCCCGAACAATCGGTTCCTCCATTCCATCTTCTTAAAGCTGTTTGTTTAAAAGAACTTGACTGGGGAACAAAGCAAACGTAGGCCCTGCTCCCATTGCCTCCGTTATTGAAAACATAAAGAGTATTATGTCCCGGCGCCGCAATCCTTTGTGCTGAAGCCTTCAGCAGTTCTTGACTTGATCCTGATCCAAGTACGTCCAGGACGCTGCTTCCTGGCTGTCCTACCGGCGCACTGCTATTAAATGTTTCTCCATCAACCGTCCAGGCGCTTGTATAGCCAGGGGCAAAAGTCGGAGCCCTGGGAGATGTGCCGTTGGGCGGATCATACGCCGGGTTGCCGCCGCCAACAACACCTGTAAAGTCTGCACAGGAATTACTTGTGCATTCGGTTCCGGTGCCGCTAATCTTATCCCTAGGCCCGGTTTGCCACGGAAAGTACCCCTCATTTCCCTCAAAACCCTGAATAGCGCCCAACAGCTCCTGTGCGTCAGATTGTGTTCCTCTATCTATATCTTTATTGGTTAGTCCCACCGTATACTGTTTGTCGTTGGAGAGCGTTGCGCTGAGCTGATAGGTCGCACCGTTGGGAGAGACGGTGTAGGCATAGGGCTGATGTGTTACGGGATCAACAGGCGGGACGGCGAGGGGATGGCCACAGTCGTCTATGGGGGCGAAGGCAGGAAAGAGCGCCGCCAGGGAAGGGGGATAGCGGCCGTTTGCGCCATGGTACTTATATAGACTCATATCTAGTTCTGCGATGTCGAGACTCCGCCGGGTATCGGGAGTAAATCCTTTGCCGGGAATATAGCCGGGAGGGTTGAGATGTTCGAAAAGTTCCCGCGTCTTCGGGGGCAGGGCAGGACATGGGGGAACAGCGACTGGAGTTACGGCGCCTGTAACGGCCTGGAGTGATGGGGAATGGATTAGGGAGGAAGAATAAAAAGGATGGGGTGGAGAAACGGTACGGTGAATAGTGATGGCCAGGTACACGCCGCCGCTAATAAGTAACACCAGAGCGGCAACTGCGCAGATGATAAGCGGCGAGCGCCAGGTAATGCCTGTTGCGGATCGTAAACCGGTTGCCTGATTGACTAAGTAGCTGTTTGGTTCCGGTTGATTCTCGCTTGTGCTTTCTGGCTCCATAAGATTAAGGACAGTATGACACAGGTCGGCAGCCCAATCTTCCGAATAGGGCGGCAGAACAAGCCGTTGGGGGACTTGACAGGAATGATATTATTAGAAACAATGATTTTAATTGGCATAAATTATTTGTTTGATAGATTGCTATGCAGACACTAGTTATAGTAGAGTCTCCGACAAAGGCCAGAACCATCGGCCGTTTTTTGGGAAATGGCTATATTATTAAAGCCTCGATGGGGCATGTTATGGATTTGCCCAAAAGCCGGCTTGGGGTTGACGAGGAGCATAATTTCGCGCCGCAATACGAAATAGTAGAGGACAAAAAAAAGATTATCAGAGAACTTAAAGAATTTGCCAAAGGCGCGGATTCGGTCATTCTGGCAACGGATCCCGACCGCGAAGGAGAGGCAATCGCGCACCACGTGCGCGAAATACTACCAATTTCAAATACTGCCAATAAACAAATAAAACGGATTGTTTTTCATGAGATAACCAAAGAGGCGATTGAGGAGGCGTTTAAAAATCCGCGCGACATTGATCTTCATCTGGTTCACGCCCAGACAGCAAGGCGGGTCTTGGATCGTTTAGTCGGATATAAGCTTTCTCCTTTATTGTGGCAGAAGGTAAGAAGGGGATTGTCCGCGGGACGGGTTCAGTCGGTTGCCCTAAGGCTAATCGTTGAGAGAGAAAAGGAGATTGAGAAGTTTGTTAAAAACGACTATTTTACTATCCACGTTTTTTTGTCTCAGAACACTCAGAAAACTCAGGGTGATTCAGGAAATCAGAAAGTTACAGAATTCGAATTGACAGAGATTAACGGCAAGAAAATTGAACTGCAAGAGAGTTTTCGCTTGTATGATGGCGGCTATACGGTTACCAAAACATCAATAAAGAATCAAGAAAGCGCTCAAAAAATCATTGATGATTTAAAAACAAAAGGTTTTGTGGTCGCGGATGTTTCCCAAAAGGAAATCAGAAGAACCCCCCCTCCGCCGTATACCACCTCGACCCTTCAGCAGGATGCCTCAAGAAGGCTTGGATTTTCTGCCAGAAAAACAATGCTTATTGCCCAAAAATTATATGAGGAGGGGCATATCACTTATCACAGAACGGATTCCGTTGCCATGGCTCAAAGCGCGACAATGGTAATCAGGAGCTATATAAAAAAAACCTTTGGAGAGAAGTATATTCCGGACAAACCAAGATTTTTTAAGACTAAGCAGAAACTGGCGCAGGAGGCGCATGAGGCTATACGGCCTACCGCGGCGGGTCAAATTCCAAATCTCAAATCTCAAATCTTAAATTTAGGACGGGACTGCGAACGGTTATACGATTTGATTTGGAAGAGGGCACTCGCGTCCCAGGCAAGCACGGCGGTGCTTGAGTCAACAACGGTTTACGCGGACGCGGTTTCGGAAAACTCGGACGTTAGCGGTACTGTGAAGTACAGATTAAAAGCCGGCGGCTCGGTTTTGGTTTTCGACGGGTTTCTTAAAATAAACCCCCAGGCTCTAAATGATAATGTTTTGCCCAAATTTAAGGCGTCGGAAAGATTAAAAGCGCGGGATATTAGTTTTCTACTTCATCAAACCCCGCCCCCGCCGCGATATTCGGACGCCTCTCTTATCAAAACACTTGAGCAAAACGGGATAGGCCGCCCCTCAACCTATGCCGCCATTATCTCAACCATTGAGTCCCGCAACTACACGGAGAAAAAGGAAGGCAGATTTTTACCGACAGTTTTGGGGGTTTCGGTTAGCGATTTTTTGGCGGCAAATTTTTCGGCGATTGACGATATTCCGTTTACGGCCGGTATGGAGGATGAGCTTGATGATATCGCAAAGGGAGAAAAAAAATGGGCGGTTGTGATAAAGGATTTTTATTTCCCGTTTTCCGAGATTATTGAAAAAGTGAAGAAAGCGGAAAGGGTTAAAATTCCTGTTGTTGAGGTTGATGAAAAATGTCCAAAATGCGATTCTGCCCTGGTGGTTAGGGTCGGACGGTTTGGTAAATTTTTGGCCTGCTCAAAATTTCCGCAGTGCAAATTTACCAAACAGTTTTTAGAAGAAACTAATTTTACCTGCCCAAAGGATAAGGGTAAGATTATTGTTAAAAAAACAAAAAAGGGCAGAAGGTTTTACGGGTGCTCCAATTATCCCGCCTGCGATTTTGCCGCCTGGAGACTGGCGGATATTGGCAAAACCAATTCAAAAAGTACTTGACAAGAGTTAAGATACAGGGTAAGAATTATATATAGTGAAAAGGAGTTTTTCTTTCTTTTTTGTTTTATTATTAATTCTGGTATTTATTTTTTCGGCGCCAAGAATCTCAAACGCCAACACAAGCGAGGCGGGGGCGGGCGATCAGACATCTTCCTCTCCTCAAATTCCTCCGACAACCCAAGGGCCGGGGCTTTTACTGCCCAACAGCCCTTTATTTTTTCTTGATCGGTTAAAGCAGAGGGTTCGTTTGCTTCTTGCCTTTACTCCGGAGAAAAAGGCCCGGGTTTATGAATCCGTGGCAGGGGAAAGGCTGGCGGAACTTCGTTTTATGCTGGCCGCGAAAAACAGAGAAGGAATTTATACGGATCTTCAGGGCATTGCGGATAATTTCAGCGGGGCCAAGAAAGAGCTGGCGCTTGCCAAGCTGTCGGGCAAAGATGTTAGCCGTCTGGCAAAGGAGATAAATCTTAATATCCGTCAAACCCAGGATAGCCTCGCTGTTTTAGAAAATGAGGAGACCGGATCCATGAAAGACGAGGTCGCGGCGGTTCAAAGATCTCTTTTTGAAAGCAAGGCGGCGGTTGAGGATGATCTGCCCAGTCAGGATCTTTTGGGAGAAATAAGAGATGATTTGAACCTGGAAGTAAAGGAAAATTTAGATCGGACAAGAACATCGGTTTTGGAACTTCAGAAAGAGCTTGACCTCCTGCAAAAGTATTCCGCCGGAGAGACGCAAAAAAAACTGGCAAAGGAGGAGGAAGCATTGAAAAAGGCATTAGGCAGAGGAAATATCAATCTGGCAAGCTCCGAATCGGAGATTTTGCGAACGGAAAAAAGCTCGCAGTCGGCTATTTTGGCCATTCAGCAGCAAACAGTGCGGGACGCAAACGATATCCGAATAAAGGCTGGAAAAATAAGGCAGGATCTTCATAACATGGAGGAGGCGATGTCTAAAATGGGAGTCTACAAGAAGTGATCAAGCTTGGCGCAAGTGAGCTTCGCGGGTCAAAGCCTACGGACAAAGAACTTATCCGCATCAGGAAAAACCCCATCTATATTATTCTGGATAGCGTTTTGGACACCTATAATGTCGGGGCGATTTTCCGTCTGGCCGACGCGGTTTCGGCCCAAAAGGTAATACTTTGCGGGCAAACGGAAACTCCGCCTAATACCCGCATCAAGAAGGCTTCGATTAACACGACTGAATGGGTGGCGTGGAGTTACGCGTCAACTGCGGTTGACGCTATCCACGAACTCAAAAATCAAAACTCAAAAATCAAAATTATTGCTGTCGAGCAGGACAAAAGGAGCATGCCGTACAACAAAATTGATTATTCTTTTCCATTGGCGCTAGTTGTCGGCAACGAAACAGCAGGCGTTTCCAAAGAAGTTCTCGGGATAGCGGATCAGATTGCCGAGATACCAATGTGGGGAGTAAACAAATCGCTTAATGTTATGGTTTCTTTGGGCATTGTTTTATTTAAGGCAATGGAGAGTTTTCCCAAACGAAATAATCCCTGTTAAATCAGGGCTTGAATTCGTCATCGGTTTCCAGGTCTGATGTGTTTTTTCTCTTGGGTGCCCTTTCATTTGGGGAAAGCTTAAGCCGCAGGGAATTTTCTTCTCCCCTCTCAAGCATTTTATTGAAAGCGTCGCGGAGCAGTTCCTTAAAGAAAAATTCATTTTCCGTGTTTGGTCTGCCTGTGTTTCTAAATGATATTTCCCCTTTGCTGTTTAGGCTTCCCGCCTCTGGAGCAATATGAAGAAAAAATCTCGCGGACCCCTGACCGGTAATCATGGTTTTAATATCCGCCCGTTTAGTGCCCAATAAGCCCTGAACGGAATCAATTTGCCCCTCCGCCGGTCTATACCAATAGCCTTCCACATTGGCAAGGGACCTCCCCTGATTGTCCAGTGTTAGTATGACCAGGCCCCCGCCTCTTCCGAGCAGGTCTTGTATGATACCCAAGGTTTCTTGAGTTTCTTTACTTTGGCCCTCGAAGACTATTCCCTGATTGTTTTTAGCTTCCTCTTTGGGAAAAAGAGAAAACCTTATTTCTCCTCCGGTTTTACTAACCCTAAGAACGGTTTCTTTCAGGCGACTGGTTATTGCGAAGATATCGCCAGGAGGTATATTCTGGTCGTATTCTTTCAGGAGAAGCGTTTGCATCTCTTCCCTCGTGAGGCCGTTGGGATAACCCACGATTAAATGAAGAATACGCCTTTCGGTTTCCTCCCGGGAAATTATGGCCGTGTGGGAAGAGGCTTCTTTTGCTCTTTGTAAAAGATTTGACACTACTTCTTCGTTTTTTATTATGTTTTGGGCAAGACTTCTTCCTTTTTGACAAATCTCCGGATCTTTTCTTTGCACCCCTTTTATTATCGAAAGAAGTTCGGTGATTATTGCCTTCTGTTTTTCGGTAAGGCTAATCGCGGAGTGATTGTTGCCGGATAAGTCTTTGGAAGAATTGTCCGGCGGGGAGACAAAGGAAAAAAGCCCTGCCCTTGAAAGGCGGATAAGGCAATCCCTAAGAATCCGGTTGCCTAAATCTCTTTCCCCGATTTTGTCCATAATATCCGCTGATCTTAAAGGCAGGGAGGACGCGGGATTATCCTTAAGCGCGGACAATATCTTAAGGATTAATCCGATACTTCTGTTTTTCCTATATTTATAATTGGAATCGTTTCTTTCGGAAAAAGGCGTAGATTTTTGCCCGAAGATTCTTACCAGGGGAAGGCTGTGTTTTTCCGAGAAATCAGCCAAAAGCCCGGCCAGGGGGATACCTGTTTCACGTCCTAACTCTGTTATTTTATATGGGGTAAGCCTTTCTACCAGACCAGCGCGGATAAAAGAGCGGCAATAATTAAAAGGCGCGTTTTTATCCATTGTCCATATCCGATTTTTCCCTTGGGCTTTTATGAGCTCTTGATAAAGGGAGGGTCCGTTATGCCCCTCCCCGTCAGCCAGCAGTATAAGCGTTAAACTCTTTGCTTCAGTTCCTATGACAGAGAGAATCTCCGCCATTTCTTCGTCCGGGACTCCTTCTGTTAAGTCAATACCAGATTCAGGGTTTTCCCTATAACTTCCATCCTGGACATTCGCCCCGGCGCTTATTAATGTCTCTTTCATGGTGGGTATTTTACCCTACGCGAAGAAAAGTATCAAGCTCAAGGATTTTTGCAACCAGTCGTACCTAATTGAAGAATGATACTGAAAACGGAGCTATATATTTAAGAAAACGAATCGCTTTTTCTATTGTATTGATTAATTTTTAGAAATAATTTTCTTTCTTCTCCTCGCATAATTGTAGCA
>JAMCXO010000008.1:0-13804 GCA_023473545.1 Patescibacteria group bacterium
GCTAATTCGGAGAAAATATATAAATGGCCATTATTCGAAAAATCTACGCTTTTCTAATAGACACTGTTCAAACATTTCTTCTTGCCGCGTCGGTCTTCTTGGTAATCTACATATTTTTATTTCGTCCATTCGAAGTAGACGGGCTATCCATGTTTCCAACATTCCATAACGGAGACTATGTGTTAACCAACCTAATTACCCTTAAACTGGGAAACATAAAAAGAGGAGATGTTGTCGTTTTTGTGGCTCCGCCTGACCATCAAAAAGATTTCATAAAACGGATAATAGGACTTCCCGGGGACACGATAATGCTTAAAAACGGTAATGTATATTTAAATAACCATAGATTGAATGAAAGCAGATACCTTGGGCCAAATGTTAAAACTTACGGAGAAACATTTTTAGAAGACGGCCAAACCATAACTGTTCCCCCTAATGAATATTTTGTAATGGGTGACAATAGACCATACAGTTCCGATTCCAGGGATTGGGGATTTGTAAAACGAAGCGAATTAATAGGAGAATCCTTTTTTGTCTATTGGCCTCTTAATAGAATTCGGCTAATCGCAAATCCCTAAAGATGAATGTTTTAGCTATTCATTAAGATCTCGTATATTCTTTTTATCTTCGCGCCGGTCTCATTTTCATCTCCGTTTATAACGAAGGTTAGTCTACCCATTTCTCTTGACTGAAAAATTAACACCTTATCAAACGTCAACCTTTCCTTAAGTTCTCTTGCCATCTGATCCATTTCGGCAATATAGATTTGATCGCGCTTTTTATGCGGTTCTTTTTTCTGCACCTCAGATTTGATCTGTCTTGCCAATTCCTCTGTCTCTCTAACAGTACTGTTTTCCCTAAGAATTTTCTTGAACACCTCAAGCATTAGTTTGTGGTCTCCAATGGAAATGAGAGGACGAACGTGTCCTTCCGTAATTACCCCTGCTATCAATGCGTCTTTAATCGCGTCCGGCAAAGAGAGCAAACGAATAGTGTTGGAGATAACCGGCATGCTTTTCCCAACTCTTTTGGCAACCTCGCCGGTTGCGAGACCAAACTCATCTATAAGCCTTTTGTAGGCTAATGCTCTTTCTATTGGATTTAGATCTTCCCTTTGAACATTTTCAACTATAGACATTTCAAGCATGCCGCGGGGAGTAGTTTCGCGTACGACAACCGGCACTTTCTGAAGCCCCAGTATCTTAGCTGCTCTCCAGCGTCTCTCGCCGGCAATAATTTGGTATCCTGCCGGGGTTTTGGCAACAACTAAAGGCTCCAAAATTCCCTGTTCGCGTATAGAGTCTACAAGCTCATTTAAAGATTCGGGGCTGGTAGCTCCCCTGGGCTGAAGAGGATTCGCCTGAAGCATGTTTAAATCCAGTTCAAAGACTCTTTCTTCCTGATCCATAATTTTAGCAATTTAATTCTTAATCTCTACAATTGCCTTGCCGAATCTACGCTTAAAGCTCACAAGTCCTTCCGCGACGGCAAAGAGGGTAAAATCTTTGCCCATAGAAATGCCCTTTCCGGGAAAAAACTTTGTACCTTTCTGTCTCACAATAATATTGCCGGGCGTTGCCTTTTGTCCGCTATAAAGCTTAATTCCTAAATGCTTAGGCAATGAATCCCTGTTGCCTTTTACTCCGCCTTGAGCTTTTGTATGCGCCATAAAGTTAAAAATTATCTGTGAAAATTTTTTTTATCTTATGATAACTTTTCACAAATGTCAATATGTAATATTTTATTTATCCTCTGTTTTCCTTACGGATCTTTTCTTGGAAGAAGTATCCTGCAATTCCAAGTTTTCTTCGGGCATAATATCCTCCACCATCAGTCTTGTTATATTTTGCCTATGACCCGAGACCCTTCTATATCTAACCTTGGATTTAAATTTTGCGACCCGGATTTTCCCTGATTTAACGCTATCTAAAACCTTAACCTTTACACAAACACCGGCAACTAAAGGAGTACCTATCTTAACAATTTCTTTATTTACATAAAGAAGTACGTCTTTTAAAAGATGCTGGGATCCTTTTTTTAAAGGAAGTTTTTCTACATCCAAGACATCTCCCGCAGAAACCTTGTATTGCTTCCCTCCTGTTTTAAATACAGCGTAGTGCATATAGGCAATTATAGCAAAATCATTATCTTATTTCTAGGGCTTTATTTTTCTTTGCGTTGCGGCCTATTGAGACAACAATTCCAAGAAGAATAAAATTAGATAGTAAAGAACTGCCTCCATAAGAGACAAAAGGCAGGGTAACCCCAACAATAGGAAGAATACCTATGCTCATCCCTACATTCATAAAAAATTCTATCAGAAACAAAGAGAACGCCCCTGCCAAAAAAATCTTACAAAATCTATCTTCGGAAGAAGAGAAGATAAGAAAAAGTCTATACAAAAACAGTACAAAAAGGGCAAAAAGTATAATAACCCCAACAAATCCCAGCGATTCCGCAATAGAGGCAAAAATAAAATCAGTATGCCGCTCAGGAAGAAATCTTAATCCGGATTGGGTTGTCTGACCAAACCCTTTGCCAAAAATCATTCCCGATCCAACGGCGATGATAGATTGAATAGCATTATAAGAACTACCCAAAGGATCTTTGGTCGGATTGATAAAAGTCATAATCCTTTGCCTCTGATAACCATGAAGAAAATGCCAAACAAGAGGGGCTCCGCCGATAACAGGAAGCAAAGCCCCTAAAAACCAAACAATCGGAAAGCCGGTGATGCATAAGGTAAAAGTTAAAGACGCCAAATATAAAAGAGCGCTGCCTAAATCAGGCTGCATGGCTATTAAAAGAAAAATCGGGATAAAAAGAAAAATCGTTAAAACAAATGTTTTAATGCTTACGGCCTCCGAAGAGAGAAATGAAGCCAAGACTACGGCAAGAAAAGGTTTTAAAATCTCGGAAAATTGAATACGAAGACCTAATATATCCACCCATCTAATAGCACCCCTGCTCTCAATGCCAAGCAGAAGAACCATAAAAAGAAGAACCAGGGAAACCAGATAAATGGGAACCGCGTAAAGCCTGATAATTTTATAATTTACCTGAGAAAAAAATATAAAAACAAATAAGGATAAAATAAAAAATAAAAACTGGCTTTTAAAAAAAGAAATATTGATAGAAAAAAGTGTTGTTAAACCCAGCAGAATGAGCATAAAAACAGGGGTCACAAGCCACCAATCCATCTCCTTAAAGATTATTTGCTTCATGTTGGAACTACCAAGAAGTCTTCTCCCTTTGTAATTGATCTTACTAAAGCCCTTCGCTTTATCTCCTCTTCATATTCCCTAGGCCAATCCTTTAAAACCACCTTTACCTCTTTATCAAGATTAACTCCAAGATTTTTCCTTTGCTGTTGAATTTTTCTGATTATTTTTCTCGCCTGTCCAGCCTCTTCATTGCGGTTTTTTAAATCAGTGTACTCTTTCTCTAAATCCCGAGATTCACCAAATGAAGAAAAATTATCAGCATAACCTTCATATTTTAATTCTTCTACATTGGTCTCTTCGCGAACAACAATTTCTATTTCCGTATCTAATTTATGAGGGCCTGTATAAGAAATCCTCTTAAGGGGTATAGCCACGGGAATATTATTCAATTTTCTTCTCATTTGAATTACGGACGCGACCTCCATAGCCCTTTCCATTTCCTTCTCCAACTCTTGATTTATATATTCCGATCTAATTTTCGGCCAGCTCTCAAGATGGACTGACTCCGCTCCGGTAAGATTGGTAAAAATCTCATCCGCTATAAAAGGCGTAAACGGAGCGAGAACTTTTGCATACTCCGTTAAAACACTCCATAACGTCTCAAGGGCTTGGTTTCGATCCTCTAAATCTTCGTTTTTACTTATCCGCTCTCTTGTTCTTCTAACATACCAGTTGGACAGATTTTCCACGAAAAGTTCAACAGCTGTCATTGCCTGCGTCGAGTCATAGCTTTCTATGGAAGTTTTTACAAATTTAATTGTTGTAAAGAGTCTTGAAATTATCCATTTATCCAAAACATTGGACGCTTTAAAATGATTAATGTTTTTCTTGGACTCAAACCTATATAAATTAGCGTAGGTTACAAAAAAACCGTAAACGTTCCATAGCTTGATCACAAAAAGCCTTCTGATCTCATCTAGAACCCTATATCCAAAGTTTACATTATGTTCCGGATTAGTCCTAAGATACAGCCATCTCATCACATCCACCCCGGCTTTGTCTGCCGCTTCGTTAAATTCTATGGCATTTCCCTTGCTCTTGTGCATTTCCGCCCCCTTCTCGTCTCTGACAGAACCAAATCCCAAAACCCTCTCAAACGGCTCTTGTCCGCTCAAAACAGTACCCATGGCAATTAGTGAATAAAACCAATTCTTAAACTGACCGGGAAAAGATTCGGTTATAAAATTTGCCGGTCGAAAATCTTCGGGCAATGTTGAGTATGGGACTATTCCCGCGTCAAGCCAGGGATTGCCAACATCCGGAATGCGAGACGCAAGCCCTGCGCACCCTTGACATTTTATTTTTACCTGATCTATCCAGGGTCTATGGGGACTATGTCCTTCAAATTTTTCCCAGCCCGCAAATGCCCTTTCTTTTAATTCTTCTTTTCCTCCAATAACCATAAACTGGCCGCATTTTTGACACTCCCAAATAGGCAAGGCCAAACCCCAGTATCTCTTTTTGCTAATGAGCCAATCATGCATGTTTTTTAACCAATCCAATTCCCGATCCAAACCCCATCCGGGAATCCAATTAATTTTTTTTTGCCACCTCTATCATCTGCTCCCGATATGTCTTTCCCTGCGCTTTTGACTTTGAGGGTTTATCCATCGCTATATACCATTCATCAACCACCCTCCAGACTAGTTCTGTCTTACACCGCCAGCAGTTTGGGTAACGGTGCCTAATCTTTCTTGTTGTCAATAAAAATTGACCATTCTTTTCTTTCTTAAGAAACTCGATTATTAGCTCCGGGTGCTTCTTGGCATTTTTTCCGGAAAACTCATTCATCTCCCCTAAGTAATTTGCCTGCTCATCAATAATTTCGATAACCGGCAAGCCTAATTTTTTCCCTAACTTAAAATCCTCCGCTCCGGCGCCTGGCGCCACATGGACTATCCCTGTTCCCTCGTCCGCTGAAATCGGCAGAATCAAATCGTCGGTCAAAACAACCCGATGACTATAATTTCCTAATGCCTTAGAAACCCTGGCAATACCATCAAAAGGCGCCGAATATTCTAAATTCTCAAGCAGTGCCCCAGGACAGGTATCATAAGCAGAGGACGGTAATAAAACCCCTTCTTTCAAGAGTCTGTCAACCGCCTTCCCCATAACCCAAACATAGCTATTGTTGTTAATAGGGTATTTTACGTATTGCTCGTCTTTATTGACTGCTAATCCCGCATTGGCGGGAATTGTCCAAGGCGTTGTGGTCCAAACTAACAAGAATTCATCCGGACGATCCTTGATCGGAAGTTTAAAATACACGGATTCGTGCATTATCTCCCTATAGTCTTCGGTTAAAATCTCATGCTGGGAAATGGCTGTGCCGCAGCGAGGACACCACGGCACGCTGTCGCGTCCTTTGTAAAGCCAGCCCTTCCCGTTTACCGCCTTTAAAAAATTCCAAATTGCGTAATTATTCTCATCGGATGAGGTATGGTAAGAGTTATCCCAATTCATAAAGTAACCAAGCCTTTTGGATTGCTCCGTCTGAATGGCGGAAAATTTCTTAACCCGCTCCTTACACAGGTTTATAAACTTCTCAAGGCTTTTAAATTTATCTCCTGAAACAAGATTCTCTATATCTTTTTTGGAGTGAATTCCTAATTCTTTTTCAACCTCTACCTCAACCCAGAGCCCCTGCTCATCAAAACCATTTTGGAACCTTTGGCGTCTGCCTCTCATATTCCAAAATCTCTGCCAGAAATCTTTATAGGTTCTGCCCCAGGCGTGATGAACCCCCATCGGATTATTGGCGGTTATAGGACCATCCAAAAATGAAAACTTATCCTTTGAAGAATTATTTTTCTCAAGGTATTTCTTAACGATCCCTTTTTCGTACCATTTTTTGAGAAGTTCCTTTTCGAGTTTTGGAAAATCAGCTTTAGGTGAAACAGGCTTAAACATAATCTCTATTGTAGTAAAAAGAGAGGATCAATTCAACTAAAGGGTGGACTCTCTTATTCCTTTATCATAATCCACTCCCTGAACTTTTTTCAAGAAAAAATCCACTCCGTCAGATTTAACAATAATATAGCCAGTGTTTTTAATACTGCTTGGGGTAAGCGCTCCGTGTTTAGCAAACCCCAGTTTGGTCAAAAAGGATCTCATAGTTTCCCCATGGGTAACAATCAAAACAGTTTTTCCCTGATAGCCGACTGCCACCTCGCGCAGAAAGGTTATAAATCGGCTGGCTAATTCTTCATCGCTTTCGTAATCCTTGGCGAACTTAAATTCCCATTTCTTTTCTTCGGAAAGCCTCTGATATTCTTTAAGCAATTCTTTTGTTTCCTCAATATATTCATTAACTAATCTGCCGTCGTACTGGCCTAGGGTTCTTTCTCTGAGTGCTTTAGCGGTACTAACCTCAATGCCCCGGTTGAGTACGATAACCTCCGCTGTCCGTTTTGCCCTTAACAAATCGGATGAGAAAACCGTGTCAAACTTAACGCTTTTAAACTCTTCCGATGTTTCCTTGGCTTGATTTATGCCTTTATCGGTCAATGGCGAATCAAGATGTCCCTGGATCCGGTCGGCCGCGTTCCACTCTGTTTGTCCATGTCGGACAATATAGAACGTACAGAAACTTTCCATAGTTTTTTGATTATAACAATTTGTAATAATAATTCAAGCTTAATATGCTAAAATAATTTCATGATTATCACCAAAACAGAACCTTACACAAAAACGGAAATTGAAAAACTCAAAGAGCGATTCGATTCCTATATCAAAACTGTAATTGATATTAATAAAAAAATTTGCTCCGCCGGTTGCGATCGCCACTTTGAATCCGAAAGGATACTGCTTAAACAGGGGTCTAACCAATTCAATATCTGGGGCGGCGGAATAGATACGGAAACAAAAACAATAGATTTTAATTCATTTATAAATATCAGACAGATGGACAATAATCCAAGTAACGAAATTCTTGATCCAAAAAAAAGAAAGGTATATCTTAAACTAACCAAATACTTTTTTAGAGAAATATATGGATAACAAATTAGCAATCGAGTCACTTTCCATGGATCTTTTGAGGTTTTCGATTGGACTTAACCGCGGATCATCCAAAACAGCCAAGAGATTTTCCGAAGAAGCATTGCTAAGATGCAAAAAGATAAAAAATACAAACGTTAAACCCTACTTTGCCAGAATATTAGATCAAATTGAATCCTGTTTAGCCGCCAAGGCTTGCGCGCGCACTGCCGAAGACGCGCTGATGTACAGCGTTCTTTGCCAAAACTACGCTCAAAAATATTTAAGTTAATTCTTTTGCCTCAAGAATGCGGGGATTTCAAAAATATCCTCCTCTTGTTGCGGTTCCTCAATCGAGGTTGATATATTCTGCGGTTTTTCTTCTTTAGGTTCTCCGCGGGCTGGAACAAAACGCTGAAGGGTCTGTTTTGTTTGATCAAAACCAGTCGCGATAACGGTTATCTTTATCTGATCATGCATAGAGTCATCAATTGTTGCTCCAAAGATAATATTTGCATCCGGATCCGCGGCTTGGGAAATAATCTTTGCCGCTTCGTCAACCTCGCTCATTGTTAAATCTTCTCCGCCGATAATATTAAACAGAACCCCTCTTGCCCCATCCATTGATATTTCTAAAAGCGGGGAGGAAATGGCCGATCTGGCAGCAGTCTGTGCCCTGTTCTCCCCAACACCGGTGCCGATACCCATCAGGGCGGATCCCGCATCCGTCATGATTGATCTGACGTCGGCAAAATCCACGTTAATGAGTCCAGGCATGGTAATTAGATCCGATATTCCCTGCACTCCTTGCGAAAGCACAGAATCCACAACTTTGAACGCCTCCAAAAGCGAAAGTTTTTTATCAACAACATCCAGTATTCTTTGGTTTGGAATAATAATCAATGTATCAACCTTATCTTTAAGATTCTCAATGCCTTCTTCCGCGGAAACCATCCTTCGTGTTCCTTCAAAAGAAAATGGCTTTGTTACAACGCCTATGGTTAGGGCGCCTACCTCCTTGGCAATCTTGGCAATAATAGGCGTAGCGCCTGTGCCTGTTCCCCCGCCCATTCCGGCAGCCAAAAAAACCATATCCGATCCCTCAAGCAGATCTTTTATCTTAGCCGAGGATTCCTCCGCCGCCTGCCTGCCTATCTCAGGATCCCCTCCTGATCCAAGACCTTTGGTAAGATTTTCCCCAATTTGAATTTTGGTTGGAGATTGGGACATTAGAAGAGCCTGGGCATCCGTATTAACCGAAACAAAGTCAACCCCGCGTATTTGACTTTGCAAAATCATAGACCCAATAGCGTTTCCGCCTCCGCCGCCAATACCCATCACTCTTATTTTCGCAAAATTAGAAGTCTGGGGTTTTATCAACATATTATTAAGTGGATCCTAACAGATAGATAAAATTTATGCAATACCCCAAAAAATTAGGGAATAAAGGATTTCAAAATATTTATTATCTTCTTTACAAACCCAAAAGCGGAACCTATCGGCAGATCGGGTATGGAAAGTCCCAGAGGCAAAGAAGCACTTTTCTCTATAGTTGACGCATACATGGCAAGTCCTACAACAGTGGCAAAGGGGGTATCCTGAATCTCGTCAATTATGCCTTTTATACCAATAGGCATTCCTATTCTAACAGGCATAGCAAGCATTCTTTTCGCGGATTCCTGAACCCCAATGGTACGCGCCCCCCCGCCTGTCACCACTAAACCCGCGGGGGTTTGTCCTCCGAATCCGCTTTTCTTTAATTCCATTCCAATCATTGTAAATATTTCATTTAATCTCGGCCGTATTATCCCTTCTATCAGGGTCTTTTTTGAAATTTTCTTGATTTCTTCGGGCAAATTAAGAGATGTAATATCAACCTCATCTGTTTTAGGTAAAGACGCTTTTTGCTGATAATTCCTGGTCTGATCTTCGTCTTGAGGAAGGATGGATTTTCTGCCTGGGGCCTTTGATAAAAACAATTTAATTTTTTCTGCGCTTTCCAAAGAAACCCTAAGTCCTATTGCCAAATCGTTGGTGATATGCCTTGCTCCGATCGGCAGAACCGAAGAGTAAGAAGGAGAACCGTCAACGTAGAGACAGATATCCGTAGTCCCCGCTCCTATATCTACCAAAACAACCCCCAGTTCTTTTTCGGTACTCGACAAAACCGAAAGACTGCTGGCATAACCGCTAAAAACTGCCGCATCTAAATCAACCCCTACTTCATTTAACGCCTTTTCCATGTTTCTTAAAGAGATGGCATTCGCGGTAACAAGATGGGTATCAACCTCAAGCCTAACCCCTGCCATACCCAATGGATCTTTAATCCCCTCTTGGCCATCAACCGTGTAGTTGCGCGGCAAAACATGGATAATTTCTTTGGTGGATGAAAGAGAAACCGCCTTGGCGGCATCTATAACCCTGGTAAGATCATTATCCGAAATCTCCCCATTCTGCCCGGCAACCGCCACAACGCCTCGGGAATTTATGCTTTCTATGTGCGATCCTCCAATCGAGGCAGCCACGCGGGACACAGAGTAACCGGCCATCCTTTCCGCTCCTTCTATGGCAGTATTTATAGAGGCAACCGCATCTTCTATATCAACTATCTGTCCTTTTTTTATTCCGGAAGATTTAACCTCCGAGATTCCCAAGACATTTATAGCATCTTCCTCGACTCTGGCAACCACAGAGGCTATCTTAGATGTTCCTATATCCACTCCCACAACAATCTTTCCCTCATTCATATCGCTAAAAGCCTTTGCTTAAGACAATAACCGGATTGGAAAACCTAAAATCCAATCTCGTGAAATCCTCACCTTCTATTGTAAGACGACTTTGTATCAATTGTAAAGAGGAAACTTGCTTTGATAAATTAAAGTTTTTAGAAAATATCACTTCTTTATTTCTGGCGATAGTAACTATATAAGTCGAGGGTTCTAATACGGATATCGATATAAAATTTATGTGCGCCTTGTTTAAATCCCTTACCAAGTCTTGGTAAAACTTATCTTCTTTACGGAAATTGGAGGCTCTCTTTGCGTCCCCGGAAAGAGGACTCGTGATTTCGATATTGTTAAAATATGATCTTAGAATTTTGGGATATAAGAAAATAAAGCCGATAAAAAGAAAAACATAGCCTATAAAAAATACCACCTTAAGCCGGCGCCTTGACTTTTTTCTCGTTATCATGTTTTATGCTGTCCCACTTGTTCCAGTACGTCAACTATATCAGGCGCGCTCTCCGGCTTTAGTAATTTTTTGGCTTCCTTTACGTTTTTAGAAGCGTCTTCTTTTCTGGCGATCATTTCGGATATTTTATTTTTGAGAACATCGGATGAAAGATCTTTCTGCAGGATTATCTCTGCCAATCCCGCTCTTTTTAAGAAATCGGAATTTTTCATCTGCTCATTCTTTTGGGAAAAAGGCAAAGGAATAAGAATGGCCGGACTGCCGAAATAGAGAATTTCCGTAACCGTATTTATTCCCGAGCGGGAAACCACCAGATCCGCTTTTTCTAATATGGAACCGATATCGGAGGCGTCAATAAACTTGGTAAGATAATATCTTTCCTGCTTTTTTAGCTTGAAACCTTGCTTCAATTTAGATAGTCTATCAAAATCTCTGTATTTTTTTGAATCACCGGTCTGATGTATAATTCTATAGCCTTCCAAAAGCTCGTCTAAACATCCCGCGACAGCCTCATTTATTACATGCGAACCCAAACTCCCTCCTGTTATGTATAATAAAGGCAAATCTCTGTCGGTGTCTTTAAAAACATTCTTGCCAAGGACAGAATTTAAAGATTTAATTTTAAATTTCCTAATGGGATTGCCTGTCAATACTGTTTTTTGGCCCGGAAAAAATTTTCTTGACGATTTCCAGGAAATACAAGCCTTCTTGGCAAAAATAGACACTATTCTGTTAGACAATCCTGCCTCTAGGGTCTGTTCATGGACAACTACAGGAATACCCATTAAAAAAGAACAAACAGCCACGGGGAAAGATATGTATCCGCCAAAACATAAAGTAACGTTTGGCTTAAAACTCCTGATAATAGAATAAGACCTTAAAAACCCCCAGGGGAGCTTTAAAATCGACAGCAGGGTATATCGGGTAAATTTTCTCTGAAGCCTGGCTGAGGCAATGGGTTTAAAATTTATCTTATTTTTGCGGGCCAGGTGATATTCAAAGGATATCGCCTTATCGCCTTCCAGGGAATACTTCCTTCCAACCATCAAAATAGTGTTTCTCTTTTTTTTCAAGGATTGGACAACGGCCAGAGCCGGGGCAAAATGACCTCCGCCGCCAACTGCCATCAATAGCCTCATGCGCTGCCTCCTTTGGAAATATTTAAAAGTATGCCTATTGAACAAAGGTCTATTACCAAAGATGAACCTCCGTAGGAAACAAAGGGGAGAGGAATGCCGGTTAAGGGAAATAGGGCTGTTTGGGCGGCCAGATTGGTGATAATCTGTATTCCCAAAAAAGAGGTGATAGAACCTGCCAGCAATTTCCCAAATCTATCCTTGGTGCGGATAGCAATCACAAAACCCCTCCAAACTATTATCATAAATATGGCAATAACAACCGTTGCCCCAATAAATCCCAACTCCTCACCTATTATCGCGAATATAGAATCAGTGGTATTTTCCGGTAGATACGCGTATTTCTGAAGAGAATTCCCCAGCCCCACCCCGAGAAGCCCGCCCGACCCAAGGGAGATAAGAATCTGACGCACGTGATAAGAAGAATCCTGAATTGACTGATTATAATTGAAAAAAGTCGCCAGCCTTTTGGCTCTATAAGGCTCAATTTTTATAAGCAAATAGCCTATGGCACCGACAATGGGAAGAGATAAAATAAGATGCGCCAGACTGCCTCCTGACAAAAAGTAAACAACCAGTCCCTCAAAAAGGATAATAGAGGCAGTACCCATATCAGGCTCTATCAAAACCAGAAGAAAAACAAAACCTATCAGCATAGCAAAAGGCAAAAGTCTTCCTTTTTCCTTCTGCGAAAACCAGGCTGATAAATATATTGCCAGGGCAAGTTTTACAAACTCCGCGGGCTGTAAAATGAAAAAGCGAAAATTTACCCATCTATGCGCTCCCAGTGTGTAAACGCCGATCTTGGGAACAAAAACTAAAAGCAAAAGAAATATCGCTATCAGAAAAGAGGGCAAGGCGATCAAAAAAAGCCTGCGGTAATCAAGAAAAGAAAAGAATATAAGCCCGGCAAGGCCAAGACTGGCCCAAACAAGCTGCTCTTTAATGTAATGATATTTATCCCCAAAATCCCTAAACGCAACAAAAGAAGAAATATCATATATCATAAACAGACCAAAGAAGGTTAAGAATAAAACAGAAACGAGAAGAATAAAATCAACTTTTCTCATAAACTATTAAACTTATAATATTATCTATATTTTCTTTAATCAAGTATCGGAGGAAGACCTAGTGAATAACTGCTATATAAAGTCCCAGAATTGCCAAGAAAAAGCCCAGAATCCATGCCCGCATAACAATCTTTGGTTCTTCCCATCCCATATTCTGAAGACATAAATGCAAGGGAGAGGCAGGCAGTATCTTTCTGCCCAACACCTTCTTGCCGACTATCTGAATTAAAGAAGAGGCAACTTCAAGAACAAACACCCCTCCGATAACTGCCAGGGTTATTATTTTTCCTGTCAAAAGTCCAATTACCGCCAGTGCCGCTCCTAAGGAGAGCGAACCGACATCGCCCAGCCAAATCCTTGCTTTGTAAATATTAAAATAGAGGAAAGCCGCAACGCAACCCATTAAAACGGCAATAAAAACCGCTAAGCCCTGATCCAACTCGTGAGAGGTAATCGCCAAAAGAGCAACAAGACAAATGAGAAATAATCCGCCGGCTAAGCCGTCTAACCCATCGGTTATGTTAAAGGCATTTACAAAAGAAACTATCACAAATGCCGCAAAAACAATATAGACAATGCCGAGGCTTGCCAAACCGAAACCATGGATAAAAACAAAATTATATCCTAACTTCGTATATAAAACCACGGCAATAATGAATGCCAAAATCCACTGAATAACAAACTTCTGTCTGAATCTTAAGCCAAAAAAACCGGATTTTTGACCGGTCATCTTTTTAATATCGTCATAAAGCCCAAGCAGGCCAAAGCCGATAAAGGAAAAAAGGATAACAAACAATTCCCAGGGAGAAACATCAACCTGAAAGATTCCGTATGTCCAAAGAGTGAGAACGCAAACGATAGCGGTAATCAGTATGCCCCCGCCAACCGGCGTGCCGACCTTCCATCTATGAAATTTATCAAAGATGGGCGTACGGTTATTAAAAAGGTCTTTGGTCATCTGCTTCTGACGCCGCAGTTTTACCTTGTATAAAAAATCAATGAATGGAATAAGTAAAATACCGGTAATGAAAAACGAAAGGATAATTAAACCCAAAACCTGCACCATATAGTGTCCTATTATACATCCAGCGCCTCATCCAATCAATCTCCCGAATTGCCTCATTAAAAATGTTACTGTAAGATATATCGTTGCCTCACGAATAATTGTTACCCAATCTGATTGATGCTTCTGCCCGGGGAGGAGGTG
>JAMCXO010000004.1:0-12459 GCA_023473545.1 Patescibacteria group bacterium
TATCAAAAGAAGTGAAAGATCGTTTAAGAAAACAGTATAAAACTCTAAATCTTGTTTTGTTAAAACGACAGATTGACGAGATTCTCAAACGGTTAAAACCAACACCTGTCAGGTAACATTATATCGTGAGGCAACGATTCGAAGCAAAGTAACAATTTTTAATGAGGCAATACGTAACCGTAATTTAATTTTATCTATCTCGCGCATGCCTTTATAAAACTTAAAAATATCGGGTGGGGGGAGAGTGGCCTGCTTTTATATTCCGGATGCCCCTGGGTTCCGAGGTAAAAAGGGTGAGAACTTTCAGGAAGCTCTATTATCTCTGCCAGGTTTTCCTCTTTCGATCTCGCGCTTATCATAAGTCCATTTCTTTCGAAATCCGCGGTGTATTGATTATTAAATTCGTATCTATGCCTGTGCCGCTCGCTTGTTAAGCCTTTCGATTCATTTATAAAAGCATTATATTTTTTGTATATCTCAAATGCCCTTGTTCCCTTTTTGACCACTGCCTTCCAGGCCCCAAGCCGCATTGTTCCCCCGTATGATCGTCTTTTCATAAATTCTTCCTGCTTTGACATCAAATGGATAACAGGATGTTTTGTTTTTGGATTATTTTCCGTAGTGTCGGCATCGCTGAATCCGAGAACATCCCTGGCGAAGGCAACAACCGCCAACTGCATTCCGTAACAAAGTCCAAGATATGGTATCTTCCTAATCCTGGCATAAGAAGCTGACTTAATCATTCCTTCTGCTCCCCTCTCCCCCCAACCTATCGGCACAATAATGCCATCTGGGTTTCCTAAGATTTTCTCCAATCCCCTTTTCTCCTCTTCTTTGTTTTTGGATTTGGCAATTGAGGATTCTATGGTTTCGGCGTCAATCCATTTTGTTTTAATCTCAACACCTACTTCCCAACCGGCATGATCTATGGCGTCAAACAGGGCAGCATAGGAATCCCGGAGCTGATACTCTCCTGTGCCGAAATATTTACCAACTATGGCTAAGTCTATTTTTTTTCGCTTTTTGGATTTGATGGACTCAATTAATTTTTCCCAATTAAATAGGTTTATGGAATTAACCGGCAGGCCCAGTTTTTCCAAAGCCCTACGGTCCAGCCCCTGTTTATGTAAAACAAGCGGTATCTCATAGACAGAGGTTAAATCAGGACTGGAAATTATATCCGAGGGCAGCATATTGCAAAAAAGCGCAAACCTGTCTTGTCTTCTTTGATCAAGATATTTCTCTGACCGGGCGATTATAAAATCAGGCTGAATACCCAATGAATTTAAGGTTCTAACAGAAAGCTGAGTTGGTTTTGTTTTAGGTTCGCCTAAATGGTTTGGTGTTGGCACATAGCTAACGTGGATATGCAACACGTCGCCGGGGTTCTTAAGCGCCATGATACGCGAAGCCTCATAGTAGAAAACATTTTGGTATTCTCCCGCTGTTCCTCCAAGTTCTATCAAAACAATATCCGCGTCCTTCTTTCCGGCAAGATTTTTAATCCGAAAAATAACCTCATCTGTTATGTAAGGAATTGCCTCGACATCTTCGCCCTTGTATTCAAACCGCCTTTCCCGATCTATAACAGTCTGGTAAATTCTGCCCATGGTAACAAAATTATCCCGGCCCATGTCCTCGTCCAAAAATTTTTCATAGCTTCCAATATCCATGTCTGCCTCTGTTCCGTCTTCGCATAAAAACGGATCTCCGTGTTCTATCGGATTTATCGTGCCCGCGTCCAGATTTAGATAGTTTTCAAACTTTATTGGAGCAACTTTATATCCTGCGGATTTAAGAAGAAAAGCGATAGCGGCAACCGTGGTGCCTTTGCCGATTCCGGAAATAACCCCGCCCGAGACAAAAATATATTTTGTTTTTCTACTATTGCTTGTAGGTTTATCAGGGTGCACGATTTATCTTAGCAAAATATTTATTCCCCGTCAATTATCTTATAGTAATTATTATCTGGATAATTCATGTCCCGATCTTAAATTCTACTATATCTGCTTCCTGCATTATGTAATCCCTGCCTTCAAGCCTTGTTTTTCCCTTTTCCCTGCTTCCTTTCCAGCCCTTGTTCTGAACAAAATCCCCGTAAGAAACTACCTCTGCCTTGATAAAATTTTTGCTGAAATCCGTATGAATTACCCCTGCCGCCTCCCCCGCCCCTGTTCCCTTCTTAATAGTCCATGCCCTTATCTCTTTTTCTCCCGCTGTCAAGAAAGAAACCAAACCAAGTCTTTGGTAAGCGGTTTTAATCAGGCGCTCCAGGCCTGATTCATCAAGCCTTAATTCTTTTAGATAGTCCTTTTGCTCCTCCTCGGAAAGAGACGCGAGATCCGACTCGATCTTGGCGCTTATCACAACAAACCTGTCCTTAGGCAATAACAGCAGTCTGGAATATTTATCAATAAGCTCAATCATAGAAACCGCTGTGTATTCCTCCTCCGACACATTCAAAACTATAATTTCAGGCTTTGCGGTTAGCAAATGAAGGTCTCTTATCTCTTCTTTCTCATCGTCTGTCAGTTCAATATCCCTTACCGGAATCCCGCTGTCTAGGCCGCTTAATATCCTGTCTAATAAGTTTTGGGGGGTTAATTGTAATTTTGATTTTTGCGTTTTGAGTTTTGAATTTTGTATCGTACCAAGGTCTGCCAACATTAACTCTGTTTGAATGGTTTGATAATCTGTTTTAAAATCTATAGAACCTTCGCGAATAATATTCTCATCCGCAAACGCGCGCACTACATGGGCAATGACCGAAACTTCCCTGATGTGGGATAAAAATTTATTACCAAGTCCTGCTCCTTCCGACGCGCCTTTGACAAGCCCGGCAATATCAACAAACTCCACAGTCGCGGGTTTGATCGGCGGGAGTTTCTCGGAAAACTCAGAATGACTCAGTGAGTCTGAAATACCAGATTGTCTGAAATTCTGATTGTCTGATTTTGCCGAGTTTTCCGAGTGTTCTGAAAATGCAATAACCTTTGCAAGCTCCAGAAGTCTCGCGTCCGGCACCGGCACCACTCCGACATTCGGCTCAAGAGTGGCAAAAGGATAATTGGCAACAAAAGCCTGCTGTTTTTTTAAAAGCGCGTTAAACAGCGTACTTTTCCCGATATTTGGAAGCCCAACTATCCCGATTTGCAAATTCATAAAAACATTTAACAGAACTTAGCTAATCAATCCTATTTCCTCAATTGCTCTTTGAGAATAATAACGGATGCTCGGTAACAAATTAAAATCAGCATTATCCAAATCCCTTAAGGAAAACCATCTGATATCGTTATGTTCTTTTACGGAAAGTCTGACTTCCTCTTTTTCTGATTTTAAAAAATAAATAAAATGTATATGTCGATGGGTTTGGGAAATTTCTGAAACGTCTACAAACCTAGGTCTATGCAAAAATTTTGTTCCGGGAGAAATTATATTAGGTCTTTCACCTTCTATATCAACATTTAAACCACTCTCTTCCTTAATTTCCCTTAGCAACGCTTCTTCTGGATCCTCATTAAGTTCTATATGACCACCTATAGGTAACCATTTATTTAACTTCTTGTGATGAATTAATAGAACCTTATTGTCTTTAACTATAAAAGCGCTTACCGCGAAATCAATTAATTCATGGACATGCGACATATTACTTTATGAAGAATCAATACCGTTTCCGTAAAAGAATTATATCAAATTTTAGTTCTAGAAATTTTTCACTGAGTGTAGGAGTTTTTGCTTTTAGAGGCTCTATGTTTCCTCGACGTCTTTTTTATAAACAAAACATCTCTAAAAATGGGTAGCATTAGCCATTCCTCTGTTGTATAATCCTTATCAGGGTATCTTTTATTGTGAAACGATACGTTTATAAAAGAAGCATTGCCGGAGCCCTTCTTCTGATGATTTTTTCAGGCGAAGTAACCGCGGCGGGCAGTAACGGATTATTTAGCCCGGTAAGTTTCATCACCCTTTTCTTGCTGTATTTTGTTTTATTTCACCTTTTGGAATCTTTAATCACCAAATACTCTTTAACTATTTTTCAATTGGTTTTAATTACCTTTGTAATTTATTCGGTTGGGATAACCGGATTTTTTCACGGAGAAATCGCCAATTTTGTTCTTGACCCGAAAAATAACCCGATAACTTTTCTTATGCGGATACAATCGTCTCTCTTTACTGTCTTTGCCTTTTATTTACTAAACCGCTTCTTTCCCAGGCAAAACGGTCTGGCCTTAAAACCGGGCCGCGCCCTTTTTTTAACAGCGGCTTATTTGGCAGTTTTGTCATTCACCGGAGAATTCGGCGCCGCGCCTATGATCAAAACCTTGCGGACAGCCCCATTATGGTCAATAATATTTATGTTTCTGGCGCTTTTTGTTTGGCGCAAAACGTTTAATATCCCTGCCAAAAGAACCCCCTATAATAATTTTCTTTTTGAGGCAATATGCTATATTTTTTTAATCTTGGAATTGATTCCGCAAATATCCGTGTTCATTCTGATGCTTGCGGCAATGCCCATAACGGCGTTTATTTTCTTATCCAAGCCGGAATTTCGAAACAGTCAAATCTAAAAGGATTTACAAAAGGCAATAGGGCACCTTTATGATATGATACAAGAATCAGAAACGCATGAATAAACCGCAAACCTTAAAAGGATTTAGGGATTTTCTTCCCAAGGAGGCCGGGAAACGGCAATATGTTATAGAAGTCCTGCAAAAGGTCTTTGAATCCTATGGCTTTGAACCCCTGGAAACACCGGCTTTGGAATACGAAGAAATTCTAATGGGCAAATACGGAGAAGAAGGAGATAAATTAATGTATCGGTTTGCCGATAACGGAGGACGGCGGGTTGCCCTTAGGTATGATCAGACTGTCCCCTTGGCAAGGGTTGTGGCGCAATATCAAAACAAATTAGCAATGCCTTTTAAACGTTATCAGATTCAAAACGTCTGGCGCGCCGAAAATACCCAAAAAGGCAGGTACAGAGAATTCCTGCAGTGCGACATTGACATCGTTGGAACAAACTCTCCCCTTGCTGACGCGGAGATTATACAGGTGGCGGAAAATTCTTTGCTAAAGCTTGGGTTTAAAACCTTTAAAATCATTATCAATGACAGACAGGTTTTTAGAGACCTTATAAAAGGCGGTTTCCTAGAAGAAAACCAGTTGTTTTCTGCCGTAAGAAGTATTGATAAAATTAAAAAAATAGGACGCTCAAAAGTTATCGAAGAATTGGCAAAAATCGGAATAGACAAAAATACAAGAAATCTAATATTGCAACACCTGGAAAATAGACTGCCGCCAAAAAGCTTAATGGATATCTTCCTTACTCTAAGACAAACGGCAAAACAATATAACTTGCCGCAATTTTCCCCTACTCTTGCCCGGGGGCTTGATTATTACACCGGCATGATTTTCGAAATTGAGATCAACGGATACACCGGAGGATCTGTTTGCGGAGGCGGAAGATACGATAATTTGATCGGCATGTTTGCGGGTAAAGATATCCCTGCTGTTGGCTGCGCCTTTGGGTTTGACAGAATTATCGAGGCAATGGAAGAGCTAAATCTTTTCCCCGCGAACCTACGGAAAACAAAAGTTTTGGTTACCGTTTTTTCAAAAGAACTGATGGCGCAATCCCTCGGCACCGCCTCGATGCTGCGAAACGCCCTGGTGGAAGCGGAAATTTTTCTAGGCGAAGATGTGCCGCTTGAGAAACAGTTTAAATACGCAAATCAGAAAGAAATACCTTATCTTGTTATGATCGGACCGGAGGAGGCCAAAAAAAATCAGGTTGCTTTAAAAAACATGAAAACCGGCAGGCAGGAAACCCTCTCAAAAAACCAACTGGCGGAAAGGTTGTCATCAGAACCCTTTTAGCCCTTGCTTTTGACTTTTTAGTTATGATAGGATAAATAAAATGAGAACATACGAGTTGGCTCTGATTTTAAGAGGCTCATTAATCAAACCGAAAAGAGACAAGCTTTTGGATAAAATAAGATCTTTAATTTCCGATGCCAAAATCACTAAGGTAGATGAATGGGGAGAAAAAGCGCTTGCCTACCCGATTAAAAAAGAAAACCTGGGTTTTTATTTTCTTTTTGAGCTGGAACAGGCAGACGATAAACCCCTGCCCCTTTCCGACCTGGAGAAAAAATTGCTGGCCGAAGAAGATGTGCTAAGACATTTATTGGTAAGAAAAAACAAGAAACCGGTAACTAGTGACTAAAAAGGTATGGCAAAAAGTCTTAACAGGGTTCAGTTAATAGGCAATTTGACCCGGGATCCGGAACTTCGTTATACACCGTCGGGTTCGGCGGTTTGCTCATTCGGCTTGGCAACAAACAGAACCTGGACAAGTGATGACGGGCAAAAACACGAAGAGGCGGATTTTCACCGAATTGTTGCATGGAATAAACTGGCCGAGCTGTGTTCGCAATTTTTACTTAAAGGCAGGAAGGTATATGTGGAGGGCCGGCTTTCAACCAGGAACTGGACAACCCAAGATGGCCAGCCCCGCTCAACAACAGAGGTGATTATAGACGATATGATCCTTCTTGATTCTAAAAAACAGGCGGAAGAAGATAATGATACCTCCGCGGACAGGGAAATAAACGATAAGGAAAATTTAACTAAAGAAAATCTGAAACCTTCGAAAGACAAAAAAGAAAAGGAAGAACCGGAGGGATTAAAGGAAGATTCGGAAGAAAAAGATGAACATGAGGAAGTTGCGCCCGATGACATTCCCTTTTAAGAGAAGGATTTTATGAAAAAAAGATCATTTGCCAAAAGGCCAAGAAAAAATATTAAAATCGGAGAGTGTTTTTTTTGCAAAGAGAAAAAAAACCCATGGTTCTCCGACTACGAGATTTTAAGAAGATTTATAACAGACAGGGGGAAAATAATAGGCAGAACAAGGTCTGGTGTCTGCGCCAAGCATCAGCGAAAACTTACCCGTTCTGTTAAACAGGCAAGGCATTTGGCTTTATTGCCTTTCAGGGCGCTCTAGAATTTATTATCCTCACCTTTAATTAGATATGAAAGTGAAGTCTTTACAGCTAATCTTAGTTGTTACGGTAGCCTTTTTGGCCGGTTATTATTTTGGAATTACAAAGGTTAAGTTTGATTGGAACCATTACGTGCCCCAGGTTGGCATTATCAATAAAGAACCTCCGTCAGATATCAAAAATGTTGATTTTTCCATGTTTTGGACTGTTTGGCGCGACATTAACACCTCGTATTACAACAAGAAGGCCGTGGATCCGACAAGGCTTTTAGACGGGGCTATCTCCGGCATGGTTTCCTCGCTAAATGATCCCTTTACTATGTTTTTGCCTGCCAATAAGAATGCGGATTTTAAATCCGTAATGGCAGGGCAGTTTGATGGGATAGGAGCGGAATTGTCCATGGTTGATAAATCAATTATAGTGGTAGCTCCTTTGGATGGCTCTCCGGCAGAAAAAGCCGGCATAAAAGCAGGCGATATCATTACTAAGGTTAACGGGCAAAGCACCGCGGGCTTAAGCCTTGGGCAGGCGGTTTCGGAAATAAGAGGACCGAAAGGCAAACCGGTTGTGTTAACGGTTATTCATAAAGGCAGCAAGAAGGCATCCGATATAAGAATAATCAGGGATACAATTACAGTCAAGAGTGTTTATGGATGGGTAAAGAAAATAAAAGACATAGACAGTATATCGCAAGCGCTAAAAAACGGATCTGCCAAGAACGATGAAATTGCCTATATCCGCCTGTCCCAGTTTGGAGACAATACCAACCGCGACTGGCTTGCCCTGGTTAACAAACTTGATCTTCAGATTAAAAAAGACAAAAACTTTAAAGGTGTTGTTTTGGACCTCCGTAATAATCCTGGCGGCTACCTGAGCGACGCTACCTTTATAGCCTCGGAATTTATCAAAAGCGGGGTGGTTGTTTCCGAGGAAAAAGGCAATGGAGAAAAAACCAATCTCAACGTATCAAGGCATGGTTTACTGACAAATGTTCCGGTAGCGGTACTAATTAACGGAGGATCCGCCTCGGCATCGGAGATTGTGGCCGGGGCGCTTCGCGACCATAAACGGGCAATACTGGTGGGCGAAAAATCTTTCGGCAAGGGAACAGTGCAGGAGGCGCTGGATTTAGGCAACGGTGCCGGACTGCATTTAACAATTGCGAAATGGCTAACCCCGAATGGCACTTGGGTCAATAAGAAAGGCTTAACCCCGGATTTTACCGTTTCCTTAAACAGCAAAGATCCGTCCCATGATACACAGCTTGAAAAGGCGATTGAGGAGCTGATAAAATAATCCTATGCGAAGGCTTATTTTACTAGTCACAGTTCTGATTATAATTTTATTCGCCTTCTCCGCGGTTTCCAAGTATGTACCTTCTGTCTCTCGTTATCTTAAACCCAAGATCTCTCAGGTGCCGAGGGAAAGGGTAAAGGTTGTAACAGAGGAATCGGTGGTGATTAACGCGGTTAAAAAGGTTGGCCCCTCTGTTGTGACAGTGGTAGAAAAGACATCGCCTCAAACCCAAACGCCTTACCAGCTCGGTCCGTTTTCGTTTTTTTTCCAGCCGCAGCCTGGTCAAAGCCAGCAGCCTGTTAGCATTGGTTCGGGATTTATAGTATCCGCAAGCGGCCTGATTGTCACAAACAAACATGTGGTGTCGGATGTGGGGGCAAAGTATGAGGTTATAACAAACGATGACAAAAAATATGATGTAGCGAAAATCTATCGGGATCCTCTTAATGATATAGCTATTGTTCAAATAAATCCGAAGAATCATCCTTCCAAAAAACTGATACCCTCCCCTTTGGGTAGTTCATCGCATCTGCAGGTTGGTCAGTTCGTGATAGCCATCGGGACGGCCTTAGGCCAGTTTAGGAATACGGTTACAACAGGCGTTATTTCGGGCTTGGGAAGAGGCATAACCGCCGGAAGTGAATTTCAGGGCTATGTTGAAAGACTCGATAATGTAATCCAGACAGACGCGGCGATCAATCCCGGTAATTCGGGAGGACCGCTTGTTGATTCCTCATCTCAAGTGATCGGCATTAATACGGCAATCGCCCAAAACGGCCAGAATATCGGCTTTGCCATCCCCATAAATGTTATCAGAGACAGCTTAAAAAATTTTAACGAGCATGGCCGGTTTGAAAGGCCGTATCTTGGCGTTGCCTATAAAATGCTTAACCAACAGGTGGCGCTTCTTAACAATGTGCCGGAAGGAGCCTATATTGAGGATGTTGTGTCAGGATCTCCGGCCGATAAGGCGGGGATTCGAAGCGGCGATATTATTATTAAGATAGATAACGCAAGAATCACAGGCAAAAATGAGCTCTCAAGCGTAATAGAGAATAAAAAAGCAGGCGACACAATCACTATAACTTTCTGGAGGGACCAGAAAACGCAAACAGTAACTACAGCCCTTGTTGCCGCCCCAACCCAGTAATATTATTATTGTAAACCTTTTAAATAATTGCTAAGCTAAAAAGGTGGACAGTGTTTTTTTTGAAATAACAGTCATCATTTTGGCGGCATCGGTTGTGGCTGTCTTATTTCAGTTTCTCCGCCAGCCGCCTATTTTGGCTTATATCTTAGCCGGAATAATTATTGGTCCTTTTGGACAGGTTCAATTTCACGATCAGGAAATTATTAAATCCTTTGGGGATTTCGGCATCACGTTGCTCCTTTTTACTCTGGGACTCGAGCTCTCGTTTAGGGAACTAAGATCCATCGGCAAAAAAACCTTTATCATAGGCCTTTCCCAAATGATAATAACCTGGATCTTGGGTTACGGGACAGCTGTTCTTTTGGGTTTTAACCATATTATTTCTTTATATATCGGCGTGGCGCTTACGTTTTCCTCAACAATTATTATCGTCAAACTTCTATCGGATAAAAAGGATCTTACCAGCCTCTACGGTAAATTATCCATCGGACTTTTATTGATGCAGGATTTCGCGGCAATCTTTGTCTTAATGCTTCTTTCCTCAATTGGCTCATCTTCGTTTATCGGCCTTGAAAGTTTTTTAATGGTTTTTCTGAAAGGGATTATTATCCTTGGTATTGTTATTGCCTTCAGCAAAATTATTCTGCCTTTGATACTTAAAAGAATTGCTAAATCCAGGGAAACCCTTTTTCTTTTTAGCCTGGCGTTCGTATTCAGTATTTCCTTTATTATCAGCTCTCCTCCAATAAACTTCCCCATTGAAATAGGGGGTTTTCTGGCAGGGGTTGCCCTTGCCAACTCAAATGAAAACTTCCAGATAATCGCCATGGCTTCCTCTTTGCGCGATTTTTTCATCACCATATTTTTTGTAGTTTTGGGTATGGGACTTTTTATCAACCACTTTATCGCGCTTTTAATCCCTGCCTTAGTTCTTTCTTTCTTTGTTTTACTGGTAAAACCCCTTATAGCAATGGTTGTTATGGGTTTAATTGGCTATGGAAGACGAACTTCCTTTTTGGTTGGTCTTAACATCTCCCAGATTTCTGAGTTTAGTTTGATTATTGTTTTTTTGGCGTACAGTCTTAAACTTATTGATGAAACCACGGTTTCTCTTTTAACCCTTGTTGGTGTTATTACCTTTACTGTTTCTGCTTATCTCATTCTTTACGGTAATGCCTTATATAATTTATTAAATCCCATTCTTGGTATTTTTGAAAAGAGGGAGCCAATTGAGCGCGATTCGAGGCATGACACACTATCCCAATTTTCTAATCACGTGGTTTTGATCGGGGCGCACAGGATGGGCGAAAGTATACTTTTTGCCCTTAAGAAACATGGGGAAAAGGTGGCGGTTGTGGATTTTAATCCCGATATTGTGGAAAAACTTAGAAAAAGGGGCACCTTAAGCGTTTTTGGCGATATCGCGGATTTAGACATACAGGATAGGGTGGCAATGCAAAATGCCAGGCTTGTTATTTCGACTGTCCCTGATATTGCCGATAACATCGCCCTTATTAAAAACATTAAGCACTCCAAACACAAAACAAAAATAGTCGTTTTAGGACAAAATAAGGAAGAATCAGAAAAGCTCTATAAGGCTGGAGCGGATTATGTAGTTATGCCCCACGTGGTAGGAGGCATGCATATCGCCAAGATGATACAGGAGAATAAGTTTGGATAGCTAAGAAACTAAGGGCAAGTTTCCAGCTAAAATTGATTCTAAATTATGCCAGGACTTGTTAAACCTGTGGTCTGTTAGTCTGTCTTGGGGAAAATTATAGGTCTTTATTTTTTCAGCCCTTTGCCCCTGGCCCACCTGGGTTGATTTAAGAGATGCTATCTGATTTTGTTTTTTTGCAATCTCCATTTCCCAAATTTTAGCGCGGAGCTCCTCCATTGCCAAATCCCTGTTTTGGGCCTGGGAGCGCTCGGTTTGACAGGTAACAACAATACCTGTCGGGGTATGTCTGATTCGAACCGCTGTAGACACTTTATTGACATTCTGTCCTCCATGGCCTCCGGATCTGAATGCCTCAAATTCAATATCGTCCGGATTGATATGCAAATCTATATCCTCAAGCTCCGGCAGAACCGAAACAGTCGCGGTTGAGGTATGAACCCGGCCTCTTTTTTCGGTTTTTGGTATTCTTTGCACCCGATGGACCCCTGCCTCATACTTAAATTTAGCAAACGCGTTTCCGCCTGATATTTTTATAACATTTTCGTCCAGGTTTTCTAAAGAGTATCCTTCCTTTTGAGAAAAGCGCTGATACATGCGGAGAAGCTCCTTTGCCCAAATCTTTGCCTCTTCTCCTCCCGCCGCTCCTTTTACTTCGAGAATGACATTTTTTGAATCTAGAGAATCTTCCTTGCTTGGCGCGGAAGACAAACCTTCTTCAAGCTGTTTTTTTTGTTCACTTAGAGTTTCTAATTCTTTCCTGGCTAAGGGTTCAAGGTCAGGATCTAAAAGCAGATTCTTCGCTTCTTCGATTTTTGTCTCCAGTTCCCTAAGGGTTACCAATCTGTAATCGTCCATTCTTCCTATTTAAGCTGAGCGAGCATTTCGCGAAGTGTCTTCGGCTGGTCATCTTTTCTCTTTCTGTCATCAATTTTTTTAAGCCTACTTACCTTATAGGCAGATGCCTTTGTTTGTCTTTGCTGGAATTTCTGAATTCTCGAAGCGCTGTCTACAAATTTCTGCTCACCGGTATAAAACGGATGGCATTTATCGCACAGTTCCACATGAATAACAGGTACGGTTGACCCAATTGTAAATATATTGCCGCAGGAACAGATAACCTTCGTGTCGTTAAAATATTGCGGATGGATGTTCGTTTTCATAACTTCCCTATTATACCCTGTCGCGGTCTTTTATGCAATCTTCAGTCTTACCTAATACAAAATGATACTGTAGAGAAACGATTACCTAACCGAAAGATGAGACAAATCATCTGGTAAAAAAGAACGCGAATTGCCATACTAACTGGTGTCATGCAAATTACTATGGAC
>JAMCXO010000028.1:0-12102 GCA_023473545.1 Patescibacteria group bacterium
GCGGCACGTGGATTTTTGGATTATTAGGGTTATACAAACGGTAACCGGAAGAATTTTATTTGCCAGAAAAATAGACTAATAATTTATTATCTCAAATGAGGTGAGAATGCCTGCCCAACATTCCCACCTCATCAGAAATTACAAACCTGCTGTGGGATTCACCAAGCATCCCGCCCGTTTAAAATCTATAGCTAAAAATAGTAAGCGCTGTCAATGCAAAACCAAGATTTTAGCTTCACTCAGTTTTCTTGACAAACAAGAAGTTTTTTGTTAGAAAAAGGACGGCACTTAGTTTTTATCCCTGCCAAAAGGACTAGTTGCCAACTAACAGAGCATTGCTTATCGTACCGAACTTATCAAGTCAATTGTGTAACGAAAGCGATGCTCTTTTTTGGAAATAAAGACAATTATAAAAGAGCAATTGGTACACCCAGGCCTTTTTCAATCAGCTTTTTAAATTGTTCCCTGCCTTGTTTTACCAAAGTCTCTTCTTTAACTCCTTTGTATTTTAGGGAAGATTTATTAACCCTTTTAAGGACGTTTGCCAGCAATTTCATATATTAAAAGTATTTTACCACACTAAGTCAAGTATGTCAACCTATAGCAATTTTGGGTGCTGTTTTCCTATATCTTATAGTTATTTATAATACTTTTAGGTTGTTAAATCAATCTATTTTTTAATAGTAAAAAAATGTGGATAACCCGTGGGGATAATTTAAATGAAAGCTATAAGGTCTCTTTTATAAGCGGAAGAAGAAGAGATTTAAAGGAGAATTGTTCCTTGTAAAGGAGGTTGGACTTGAGCCAAAGCCTAATAACAGTTAGGAAGAAGCCAAAAATCTCCCTTGCGTTTCTCCGGTAAGTTTCTCTCATATAGAGAGGATTGGTAATCTTAGCCAATCCGGCGTAATTGGAAATTTTTAGAAAAACATCAATAAATGTAAACGGATAGTCGTTTCTGGTAAAATACAAAGCGTCTTTTGGCAGAAGATTGGTATTGATCAGACAGGATTCAAAGCAGACGGATTGAGATCCGACAACCGCTGTTCTCGGATTCAGATTTAAGTAGTTCATTTGAGATTTTATTCTGGATGAAGGGGATTTATCGTTTTGATTCATAAAGGCAATATATTTTCCGCGGGATCTTTTTATAGCCCGATTTAGGCAGACAGACAAGCCGTACTGCTTTTTGTTTTTATAAACCCGCAATCTCTTATCCTTTTTTCTTAGATTTTTAAGAATCGAGCAGGAAAGATCGGTTGATTTGTCGTCTATGGCAATGATTTCAATATTCCGGTATGTTTGGCTTAGCAAACTCTTAACGCATTTTTGAATGGAATTTTCCGCGTTTCTAACAGGCAGAACAATAGAAATTAAAGATTGGTTTTGGTTCATAAGCTTTTTGAAGGCAGCGGCAGAATATTTAGAAGATTACATCTTTTAAGATATTATCATAATTAGCCCCGGAAGGCAAATTTTTTTTGTTTTTTGCTTCGCCTTTCAGGCGGACTTTTCCTATTCGTTGAATATCCATCCGTTTTTCTAATTATTCACTGAGAGATAATTTTTGAGCCGTGCTTCGAAAAGTTCGCCTGAGCCTAAAGAGATATAAAACGTGCTCAATTCCTGTTTGGAGAAGATTTTGCTTGCTGATGTTAAGAACCCTGTCTTTATATTTAATTGCATATTCGGCAAATCTAAGGGATGGATTGGTAATTGTTTTGATTTTAATCTCCAAAGAAAAATTCCATCCGCCCTCGTTAAGGCTTATATAATCTAAGACATTTTTTCTAAAAACCCACATGCCGCTTAAGGAGTCGCTGATTCTGGTTCCAAATAGAAGCCAGAGGGTGATATTTAAAATTTTTACGCCAAAAGTCCTTACGGCAGACATCTTTCGAGGTTTTTTAAACGGAAGACGGTTGCAGGATATAAAATCAAGCTTATTCTTAAGAAGAATATTCACGAGGTGGGGGATCTTTTTGATCGGATAAGAATCATCCCCGTCCATACAGGCGATTATCGAACCCGTTGCTTTTCTGATTCCTTTTTGAAGAGCAAAGCCGTAGCCTATTCCATATTTGTCGGTTCTGTTTTCGTAAAGGATCTTCACGCCAAATTTTTGAGCAATTGATTTTGTAGCATCGCTCGAGTTATTATTAACCACTATGACTTCATCTATCTCTTTTGGCAGTTTTTTAAGGACTTCCTTAAGCGCCTGTTCTTCATCTCTGCAAGGCATCACGAGCGAAACAGAGTAATGTTTAATCATATTATAGGCTTGATTTTTTCTGGTAGTTAGTATATCATAGCAAAGCAAATTATACAATATTAACTTTATGTTAAAAGCAAAAGCGAATATAATTAAAGGCCTAATTTTAATTGCTATAGGGCTGATTTCTATAATAGTTGTCTTTGGGAGAATGCCGGTTAGCAAGATTTTTATAGATGGTTACAAGGTAGAGTCCTCGTTTTATAGTGTAGATGCATACAATAGTTCGGGCAGTCGGATTTTTTCACTTTCTCCCTTAGATGATTATTATTATAGTGGAAAGGCAAAAGAACACCTAGAAGATAAGCTGGTAGCAAGCGGCAACGGAAACTTCTTGTCGCAGGCAGTATTGAGCTTTACGAATCTTTTTTTTGGAAAAACGAAATTAATTTGGAACACCAAGGGAAGGAACTCCAAAGGATTTTCAACGGTGACTTATTCAATTAATTCTATAGGTAAGGGAATACGGATAACACGGGAGATCCGTCTTGAGCATGTATCGCCTACGGCAATTGGCCAATCGGTAGTTATCTGCAGCGATTGTATGGTTACCGACAACAGGAATAGGATATATTTTAACGGAGACAGCTTAAACGATTACTTAATAAATGCCGCTTTTCTTCTTAAGAAAACGCCTATGATTTTGGGAGAGAACCAGTCGTTTCCGAATGATATATCAAAAATCAGGATTATCGGAAGAGACGGTAAAGAAAAAATGGAGATACCGGTTGTTTCGGGAGAGGCTATTTACCTGCAGGAGAAATGGCACCTCCTGGAGTTTAGGGTAGGGGCGGGGAAGCAAGCAGTAAGTCAAACGATTTATATAAAGCGATAACTTATGCTGATTGATTTTTTCGCCGGTTTGTCATTTTATATAATTCCTTATTTAACTGGTAGATTCTTCACTAAGAAAATCTTTCAGGCATGGGTTATAGGCGCTTTTTGGTGGTTTATTTTATATTTTACGATTCATGCTATTCTAGGGATCTTAAAAATAAATAGCTTTTCCTTGGTAATCCGCGACCTGGCAGTAGGAATAAGTATTCTGTCAATCTTTAATATTGGTTATTCTTGTTTAAGAAAAGGGCTGAAAATTGATTTTAAAAAGCTTCCGATAGGGGTTTTTTTGTTGGGTTTTACCTCTGTGATATATTTTTTAGTCTGGAACAGAAATACTCCATATCCCCTAGAGCTGAATTGGGACATATATGAGCATATCACCTTGGCAGATTTGATATCGCAGGGTAAATTGTCATTTTTTACTTCTCAAATCTCGGATACCTTTACTTTTAACAGTTATTCCCCTTTATTTGGAATCCTTTTGTCTTTACCCAAGATTATGTTTCAAAGAAATCTGTTGGGAATTTATTGGTGGCTTGGGTATTGGCATTATTTTTTGACCGCGCTGGCATCTTATCTTATTGCCCAAAGGGTATTCAGGGATAGATTTTTGGCGATTATGGCAGTTATTGTGTCTTCTTTAGTTTTTGAAAGCGTAGAGGTTTATACGAGTCTATTCTTGATTCCCCAGACTTTGGTTGCGCTAATAACTATTTTAGTAGCTCTCGAGGTTAAAGAATACAAAAAGATAAGTTTGCTGATTACGGCTTTGGTGATTTTTTTAATGCATTATATAGTCGGACCCCTATGTCTTTTGGTACTGGCGGTATTATATTTAGCTCCGAGATTACCGATTACTTTAAATTTTTTGAATAGAATGATTATTTTGGGAGCATTAGCTTTTATAGCCTCTTTAGGGCTAAATTTTGTTGGCAGGTGGTCTACACTTGCCATCGAGGAGGCTTCGCATTTTGATTTTTCGCTTGCCAAAAAAGCGGGTTTTGTTTTGGATTGGTATGGATTTTTTCTCATATTTGTCCTAATAGGCTTTTTAAATATCTTAAAAAACAGGAATTTTTTCCAAAAGATTGTTTTAATTCTCGCGCTTTTTGTTTCAGCCGTCTCTTTTGCGCCTTTTTCTTATTTTTTAAAGTTTTACGTGTTAGGACACTATCTGACAAACCTTATAATTGTCGCCGGAATTGGAGCTTTGGTTGCTGATTTTTCTTTCCTCTCCAGGACCTTCTCCGCTTTGTGGCTGACAGCAGTTCTTCTTATTGTCTTTTACAAGAATCAGATTGTCTATAAAGAGCCTTTGCATTTTGGAAACTATGTAACGCAGATTTCAAAAGAGGAAATAAACGCTTCGGATTGGCTTGCCTCTTATAACAAGGGAAACAGTTTTTTGGTCAGCGATCCAAGCACGCAGTATATTCTAGAGGCGGTTTCGGGGGTCAATAGCCAAGGAGGAGTATATATGAATCTTAGAACAAGAAAGACATTGGAGGCTATCAATGAATCCTACAATTCCGGGCTCATAAAGGAGAAATTGCTGAGCATTAAAGACGTTATAGCAAGCGATAACGCGGTTGGCAGAAAAGTACTGTTTGCGGTTGGAGGAAGATACTTTGCCTGGCAGAGGCTGCCTGCCTACCAAAAAGAAAGCACTTTTTATAACATTTGGTCGCCTCGGGCGATTAGCCATAACGATAAGGCTTATGTTAATTTTTTAAAGAATAGTCAGGGGTTCAGGCTTCTTTACGAAAATAGTCAAATAGCCATATTTAAAGTTTTATGAAAAAGATTCTGGTTATCACTCCATTTTTCTATCCTCACATAGGCGGCAGCGAGCGCTATATGGAAGATTTGTATGCGTTTTTAAAAGAAAGACATCCGGAAGTTTCCGTTGACGTGCTTTGCTATAACACCGATCAGGTCAAAGAGCGGGAAAAGTACAGAGGGCTGAATATTTACAGAATTTCCTGTTATACGATTCTACCTGGTCAATTTTGCCTGCCTAGGCCTTTCTCCTTATTTAAGTTTCTGATTAAGCATAATTCTTATCATCTTATACATTGTTCAACCAGGTTTTTTGATTCTTCTTGGTGGGCGGTCTTCTTTGCTTTTTTAATAAGAGCCCGAATAGTCTTAACAGATCATTGTGCCAATCATCCTGCAACCTCAAGCAGATTTATAAACACAGCGGTAAAGGTTATAGAGGCTTCTCTTGTTAAGATTTCTCTTCCTTTTTATAGCGAGATATTCGCCGAAAACAGGAAAACGCAAAGGTTTTTGAGAAAGGCTTTTGGGGTTAAATCCAAGCTTGCCTACCCGGGTTTGGATTACTTTACAGATAGAAAATCCAAGGCCTCGCATGGAAAAAAGAAGAGACTTAAGATTGCTTATGTCGGCAGAATAATTGAGTCAAAGGGGGTAAATCTATTGTTTGAGATTGCCGGGGAAATTCCCGGTGCCGATTTCGTTTTTGCCGGAGAAGGGGAGCTGGCTAAAAAATTAAAGCGGCAGGCGGCAAGATTTAAGATGAATAACATTTCTGTTCTTGGCGGGATTCCCAAATCGGAGGTTTTAGAACTTCTTAGGTCTTCGGATATCTTTGCCTACCCTTCATGGCATAGCGAGGGACTGCCCCTTGCTTTAATTGAGGCAGGAGCTATGGGATTGCCTGTTCTGGCAACAGATAGCGGGGCGATAAATGAGCTGATTAAAGACGGACAAACAGGGATTCTGGTTAAAAAGAGTGATCCACGGGCTTTTAGAAGGGGATTGGAGAGGCTTTTGGATGATTCAAATCTAAGAGAAAAGCTTGGCGGAAATCTTCGGAGATTTATTCTGAAAAACTTCTCTTGGGAAAATGCCGCCAGTTTCATTCTCCGCAACCTTAAGTAAAAATACGCGCCTTTTAAGGCGCGTATTTGTGTATTTAAAAGATAGTAGAAAAGATCATTTTTCAGCTACCCTTGGTTTAATAACTTCATTCCTAGGTAAAGGATTTTCTCCTTTAAGCTCGGGATGATCATTGGGACCGCGTTCTATCTTTACCTCTGTTGGCTGCATCCCATTGCCCTGTGCGGGCATATTGAACACAAATCCGACTCGTACATCATGATTTCCATGAGTCGCAGGAATTTCGAACGCAGCGATTCCTTGCTCGTTAGCTCTGTAGATTACAGGCGATCCGTCCGGCCAGGTTAAAATCTTTCCCGTATCGGGATCCACAACCCATATTTCTTCCCCAGGTTTTAAGCCATGGAAATTATATTGCATCTCCCAGGCGGAATTTTGTTCAAATCTGCCGGTTTTAGGATCTTTCCCCCAGGCACCTTCTTTTTGGTGCTTATCAAGCTGCATAACCGCAACCATAACCCTGCCGCCCCTTCTGGATGTGACGATCAATTCTCCCACATTTCCATGCGTGGTAAGAGCCGCCGCATCAGGATCAATGTTTTCAAAGGCAAAAGGGTACCGTGGGCCAACGCCTCGCCAGTTGTGAGCCGCATCTGCCTCGGTCTCGTCATATGCAGGCAGCATCCATCGTCCTTCTTGGTACCGCGGGAATCTTCCGTCTCTTGTTAAACTTCTGACCATATCCCCGGAAATCACCAGAGGGACTGGAATTGGTTTGGCCAGTTGATTTTTTTCTAATCTTTCGGCGCCAGAACGCGCCTCGGTTGTTGTTGTTGACGTTGCCGTTACTGACGATTCAACCGATGTTGATGTTGTCTCGGCAGTCGAAGCCGTTTGCGTGCTGGTTGTTTCGGTTGTTTTTGCTCCCTCTGCGTTAACAACGGTAACCTTTATGGCCGGGGTTACGGTTGAAGTTCTTTCAAGCACCATTCTTGCCGGCGTAGGTGTTGCCGCTGCCGCTGTTGCTACTTCCAAGGAAGTAGACGTGTCCAGTTGCTGCGTTTGAGCGGTTGGTGTTTTTTGCCCTTCAACTACTGACTGCGGCTCGCATGCCTTTAGAGAAACTGCCGTAATAGCTCCTCCCACTAGTCCTGATCCAACCCCCACCAGGCCAATTCTTTTAACAAGTTCTTTTATATTTGCCATTATTTTTCACCTCCTAGTTCCTAATAATATTTGTCCGTTTAGGATATCAACCCCTAACGTAAGTCCCGAAAAGGTATTCTTCCGAGACGTTCTATAAAATTTTATCGCTTAATAACCTTTTCTGTAACCACATCGTATACACTTTGGTTAGGATTGTTAGGATTTATTCGCGCATCGAATACTGCTACGGTTATATCGGAGCAGCCGTTAGGCAAACCGCAATTTCCGGGACCTTCTGTTAATTGGGCTTGAAATTCGGCAGTTTTTACCGCGTCCGTAAGCATTCCGCCAAAATCCTTCTGTGTAGTGCGCGCATTAACCATTAAGCCTGTTCCTTTTCCGGTTTTAAGTGTTGCGTCCTTTACATCTTGCGCCGCGACAATTTCTACTATTACAGCTCCTTGGTTTGTTTCCGGCTCTACTCTTATTCCGCCAACTTCAGCCCCGTCGCCTACCCACGCTCTTATATCTCCTTGTTTCATGTTTCCTCTTATTTCTACGCCGCCTCCCGGAGGCGGGACCAAAGCCATGGTAGTTTCCGGGTCGTAAATTACTGTTTCGCTTGGCCTTAGCGCTTCGGCGTGCGCGCTACCAACCAATACTCCTTGCTCAGCAACAAGAGGAGTTGTTGTTGTCGCTATGCCTATGCTTGCTGCCATAACGCCTCTTTGAATTATTTCTTTTATATTTGCCATTATCTTTCACCCCCTTCTTTAAGAGTACTATTTATAGATAGTCTTTTTAAGATTAAGCCCAAAAAGCCGCTTGGAATAAGCGCCAGAAGAGGCAGAGCCTCCGGTCCTGTGGGCGGAGTAACGGTAATCCTGGTTGGAGGCATAACAGGCAGACCGCCTTTGGTGGTTGCAATCTGATTTTGAATACAAAACTGGGCATTATCCTGGCTTTGGCTGTTGCCTGCTGCGGCCACAGCCTGATTAACCACGCAAAGAGTGCTGGCGTTTTGGGGAAGATTTGAGCTTATTTTTCCGACAACGGTATATGTTTTTGTTTGATTGGGATCCAGTTGGTCAATAGTAAAACTTAGATTTTTTGATTTAGCGTCAAAGTTTCCAGGGCCCGAAACAAAATCCACAAACTGGGGGAAAATATCTGAGACATCAATATTAGACAGAGAAGTATTGCCGGTGTTTGTTACTGCTATTTGAAAGGTTACGTTCTGTCCCGGAGTATATTTGGGATCATTGATTGAAAGATTGTCAACAAAGTTTCCGGTTTGGGGATCCTGCACTGTTTTGTTAATGCTGATACTTGGGCTTTGCACGCAGGTTTGGCCTCCGCCGTAAATCGGCTGGCAGGAGGTGTCTCCAAAAGCAGGGACAGAAGATAAAACGGTTATTAATAGAAGAAACGCTACCCCTCCCAATATATTTTTATAGATTTTCATAATTTTAAATAACTTATAATCAGTAAAATCTAAAAGATTGGGCAGAGTTGTTGGAGTATACACTATTTTTATCCACTTGACAAGAGGGAAAATAGGATGTAAGATAAACCTTGAAATTCATTTTGTCCTTCCGAAACGATTACCCACGGCAGAAACTCAAAGCTCAAATGTCAAAACTCAAAACCACAACTCAAAAGTAAAAAGTTAGGACTATATGGTCTTATAACTTTTGAATTTTAACTTGTATTTTTGAATTTTAATTTTTGATTTTTTAAACCATGGTTTATATAAAAAAAAGTTTAACAGAGGTTAAAACGGTTAACAAAGAGCCTTCGGTAAAGGATCTTGTCGGGGGAGAGCCTAAGGCCGATTTTCCTCCGGAGCCTTCGCGGGAGGCCAGTGTTGTCGCCAAGCCTTCTTTTGCTTTGCGCAATAACGGCAATATTAGGCAGGGTTTTGATAACGCGGTTACAGAGAATGTAGAGGGTGTTTTAGAGATCCAGCCGGAAGGACACGGATTTTTGAGACCAAAATTTATTCCATCTTCTCGGGATATCTATATTTCGCAGTCTCAAATCAGAAGATTCCTGCTTAGGCCGGGTGATTTGGTTTCTGGCCTTGCCCGCCCGCCTAAAGACATGGAGCGCTACTTTGGGCTTCTCAAGGTTGAGAAGGTCAACGGCGTTTTGGCTGACGAATCAATCAGAAGGCCCCATTTTGACGATCTAACCCCTATCTATCCCAAAAAACAGATCGTTTTGTCAACCGATAAACTTCCTTTGTCAGCCAGAATAATTGATCTTATTTCTCCGATTGGATTTGGCCAGCGCGGCATGATTGTTTCGCCTCCTAAGGCCGGCAAAACGACTATTCTTAAAGAGATAGCCTCCGGCATTTCCAAAAACTTTCCCGAAGTTCATCTTATGGCCGCTTTGATAGGAGAGCGGCCCGAGGAGGTAACCGATATCAGTCAGTCGGTTAAAGGCGATGTGGTTGCCTCTAACTTTGACGAGCCGCCGGAAAACCAGACAAGGGTGGCGGAAATAACCCTTGATCGGGCAAAGAGGCTGGTTGAAAAAGGCATAGACGTTGTGATACTTTTGGATTCGGTAACAAGGCTTGCCCGGGCCTATAATCTTTCGGTAGCGCCGTCGGGCAGAACTCTTTCCGGCGGATTTGATCCGGCCGCTCTCTGGCCTGCCAAGAGGTTTTTCGGCGCGGCCAGAAATTGCCAGGAAGGCGGCTCATTGACGATTATTGGAACAGCCCTGGTTGACACCGGCAGCCGTATGGACGATCTTATTTACGAAGAATTTAAAGGCACGGGCAACATGGAGCTTCATCTGGACAGAAGGCTGGCGGATAAGCGCGTCTTTCCGGCGATTGACGTTGAGCGCTCCGGCACAAGACAGGAGGAGTTAATCGTCGCGGAAAAAAATCTTAAAAAAATAGTTACCATGAGACGGATGATCGCTCTTCTTGAGCCCATGGAAAGAACATCGGCGATTATTGAACGTTTGTCCAAAACCGAAACAAACGAAGAATTTCTGGAAAGCCTGAATAAAGGGTAGAGGGATATGGAGAAATGGGCGAAAACATCCATGGCAAAACTAAGAGAATGGGTTTTTGAATTTTTTGTTTTTTGCCTTTTCTATTTTAAAAAAAAGATTATCGCTTTTTCTGTTTTTTTTGAAAAACATAAGAATATCCTTGTCAGGTTTTTGATCATGAAGAGAGGCCGATATAATCGGCCTTTTTTACATATCAGCGCCATGACAATGCTTGTGACAGGCGTTATTATCGCTCCGTTTTTGGCGGACAGCTATCCGATTTTTTCACCCCCTGTTTCTTTGAGTTTAATAAAGGTATCGGCCCAGGCCAGGGAACAATCTATTATCGTGGGCGATAATTTGTTCCAGACAGATGTTTCCCAAAAACCAAGGGACAGGATTATCACCTACACGGTTGAGGGAGGAGACACCCTTTCGACCGTTGCCAAAAAGTTTGACATATCGGTTAACACCGTTAGATGGGAAAATAATTTAACATCGGATAGTTTGTCGGTTGGCCAGGAGTTAAAGATTTTGCCGGTAACAGGAATAGCTCATAAAGTATCAAAAGGAGAAACAGTATATAGTATTGCTAAAAAATACAACACGGAGCCTCAGAAAATTGTTGATTTTCCGTTTAACGACTTTGCCAATCCGGAAACATTTTCCTTGGTTGAGGGTGAGATACTGATTGTGCCGGACGGCATCAAGCCCTCGGAGCAGAAATATATCCGTCCGGAGTTTTACGCGGTTTCCGGTCCTGTGCCGGTTGTTTCAGGCGGATTCACCTGGCCTGTCAGAGGCGTAATCACCCAATTTTTCACCTGGTACCACCACGGGCTTGACATAGCCGCGCCTTACGGAACCCCGATTAAGGCGGCTCAAAGCGGCACCGTAACAGAGGTTAGGGTTGGTTCCTATGACACCGGTTACGGCAATAATGTTTGGATCAGCAACGGCGAAGGATTGGAATCTCACTATGCCCACATGAAGGCCGTAAATGTATCTGTCGGGCAGAGTGTTGTCGGGGGACAGACAATTATCGGCTGGATTGGCATGACGGGCAGAACAACAGGGCCCCATGTCCATTTTGAGATAAGAAGAAACGGGGTGCTGGTTAATCCCTTGCCGTACCTTCAGTAGAATAATACCAATACTACAAATGTCAAATACTACCAATAATTCAATAAAATATTGTAAACTTGACATTTGAAATTGGTAGTATTTGTAGTATTATTTGTGAGTGGGGCTCGTAGTTCAGCCGGTAGAACACCTCATTCGCATTGAGGAGGCAGGCGGTTCGAGTCCGCCCGAGTCCACAGAGGGCCCGTAGCGCAACGGTTAACGCGCCTCGATGGCATCGAGGAGATTAGGGGTTCGATTCCCCTCGGGTCCACATTCTGAATTTTAATAAAGATTGGCCTTCCGCCTGCCGCCCCTCCTCTGATTTTTGCGAGGCACATAGAAAAAATGTTAAGATTAAGATGAAATTTCTTTGCTAATTCGCTTACGATAGTGAGTATAGCTTTGTGGTCGTCCTTTGGCAGCACGATGTGATTTTGAAGCGCATAGGGCCTTGCGCCGACCATAGCGAGATCATTAAGGTTCATTGCCAAGGCATCAAGAACTGCGCTTCGAAAACTTTTCTTGCGCCAATAATAAAATCCTTTCGTTCCGATTCCGTCAGTATGCTGCACCTCTGGAAACAAGGTTTTTTTCTCAAAAATCGGATACAAACCTTTTTTTACTTTTATATACGGACTGCTCCATGTACTTTCGATAAGTGAAAGAATTTTATGTTTGTATGGTTTTGTTGGGTTGTACGTAAGTCGGCTCGCGCAAAGAAATTTCATCTTAATCTTAACATTTTTTCTATGTGCCTCGCAAAAATCAGAGGAGGGGCGGCAGGCGGAAGGCCAATCTTTATTAAAATTCAGAATGTGGACCCGAGGGGAATCGAACCC
>JAMCXO010000013.1:0-44209 GCA_023473545.1 Patescibacteria group bacterium
CCAACAGACAAACAGATAGAATAATTGTCCAATTAATTCTCGTTAAAAAACTTTGGTCAATAAGCGTTGACCATATCGAATGCAGGATGAGAAAAAAAGAAGAAACAAAGATTAGTATGGCTGTTGGAGCTATCATTGGTGCTTGGATTCTGGCCTGTTAGTTCCACGGTCATTGCCATATTTCTTACGGGATTTTTCTATATTATTGTGGGTATATCGCAGGTGTGGCTGGACAGGAGGCTTTTTAAAGGAGTGATATGGGAGTATATTTGGGTCGGCACCATAGCTTTTTGCCTATTAATGCTTTCTACTTTTATTGGTTGAGTTCTTGCTGATTTTGTCTTCAAAAAGTTTTTGGGAAAGAGAAAAAGGGAAGGGAAGAGGGTATTCATTTTTTCATTCATATTAGCAGACTTTATGCTTTATTGCTTGATATAGTTTTATATAGTTAATATTATAGGATTATTTATAGCTTTTATAGTTTTGTGGATAACTATTTTTCACAGCTTATAGGTCTACTTTTCACGGATAAAGACCCGGGCTAGAGCCTATCTCAATCAAAACCGTTACCCCTCGTAGGCATTCAGGAGTTTCCAAAACCGCCTCATCGCGAGGCTATTGATGCAGCCGTGGCGATCAGGTGAGATTGCTTCTCTACGCTTGCAATGACGATTTTAATGAGCCCGCGTTAGCAGTAAGACTTGAAAAAAATACGAAAACGTTTTTTAAGGAGTTTTGAGGCTAAAATTTAATGTTTAGGTTGATAAATCAAGCTAAATTGTGATCGTCGGTAAAAAAGGGAGGGGCTTTTCATATCGTTTTCGGCCTGCGATTTTGTTATATTGAATAGGTTTTAGCCTTTTTTCATTTTTAGAGATTCATAATGCGGGTAATTTACTTGGGTCTCGCCTACGCAATACGTCCTGGATTTAAAATATAAGGCAGTTGTGAACCGGGGAGCCTGGAATTACTACGACGCACAATAATACTTTTGCGACATGAAAAAGATCGTAGCCTGGGGAAGTAACTGTTTGGTTAGTTTTCTTAATTCTTAAATTTTATAAGTCTTTAATTAGTAAAGGTCTAATGTTTACCCTATCCTTTTGCGCAATTTCGCCTTACGCGCAGATATCTACTACTATAGGATTTTGGCGATAAAGGTAGCCCTAGCACCCTTCTTAGCCACATTCTAATATTGACAATTAACTTGACAATTAACTTGACAATTTCTATAATAGAACCATGTTTACTCCTAAATTTACCCTTACGCCAAAACTGCTTACGAACCTAACCGAAATTGAGCGTTTTTACGGTCAGCTTGAGGGGATAAGGATCCCAAAACAACTGGAGTTAAATCTTGAAAGAACTAATCTGATAGAATCCTCCTATGCGTCAAATAGTATCGAAGGAAATCCTCTGTCGGTAGGAGAGGTAACAAATTTACTTTTAAATGACCGTGTGCCGACAAACAGAAGCGAAAAGGAAGTTGTGAATTATTTTTTAATTCTTAAAAACCTTGAAGAGAGAAAAAATGAGGCGTTTGATCTTGCGGTCATACTTGCTATCCATAAACAGCTTTTAGATGGCGTAAATGATGATATAAAAGGAAAAATTCGAAATGTGCCGATTATTGTCGGCAAAAGACAGCCGGATCAGATAATTATTAAACATAACCCTTCCCGCCATGATAGAAAAAGTATTGAAATCGCTTTAAATCAACTGACCAACTGGCTGGAAAAGACTGATATTTCCTCAATTCTAAAGGCCGGTATTTTTCATCATGAGTTTGTGTATCTTCACCCTTTTGAAGACGGAAACGGAAGGGTTTGCCGACTCTTAACGGCTCTGATTCTGCTTTCGGCTGATTATCGGATAAACAAATACTTTGTTTTGGATGATTACTATGACGTTGACAGAAGTCTTTATTCCGATTCTCTTCACAGCGCCGATTGGGGCGATAAAACCAACTGGCTGGAATATTTCACGGATGGAGTAAAATACTCCCTTCAAAGCGCCCTGGGACGGGTTCGGGAAGATGTCGCCAAGCTCTCGTTAGATATAAGACCGTCGCCAAAAGAGCATCAGGCGCTGGAAATTGCAAGGCAGTATAAAGAACTGACATCTTCCGATTTGGTAAAAGAATTAAATATAACCAGACAGCAAGCTTTTAACCTGCTGAAATCACTTACCGAAAAAGGATTCCTGGAGAAAAAAGGCGCAACTAAAAGCAGTTTCTATATTTTGAGATAATCCGGGCTTGAAATTTTAATTAACTTCAACTGAATCATTTTTTGATCCTGTTTTACAGCCGGGTTGACAAAAATAGTCAATGCCGTACAATTAGATTGTAAACATTTGCGCGCCGCAATTTGTCTTATGCAAAATAATTCCTTAGCGGAGCTGATTAATCAATTTCTGGAATATCTCAAGATAGAGCGAAACGCCTCGAAACTTACGATTCGCGACTACAGGCATTATCTGGAAACTTTTAACAACTGGTTCTCCTCTGCCCTGCCCGGTAAATCAATAGAAAAGCTGGATCTTGCTACTGTCCGTAAATACAGGGTTTTTTTATCGGAGAGGGTTGATGCAAAAGGCCTAACCCTAAAGCGCGTAACCCAAAATTACTATGTGATCGCTCTTAGATCCTTTCTTCGCTTTCTCATCAAAAACGATTATAAAACCCTGGAGCCGTCAAAAATAGATCTGCCCAAAACAGAGAGCCGGAGCCTGAAATTTTTGGAAAAAGAACAGGTTGATCGGCTGGTTACGGAGTGCGACACCTCAAGAGAGGATGGAAAAAGGGACCGGGCGATTCTGGAACTTCTTTTCTCCACCGGCCTTCGCGTTTCGGAATTGGTTAAGCTCAACCGGGAGCAGATTAATTTGGAAAGGCGGGAGTTTGGGGTGATCGGCAAAGGAGGCAGGGCCAGGGTGGTTTTTATCTCGGACAGGGCGGCCGAGTGGATCAAGCGTTATATCCAAGAGCGCAAAGACAATTTCAAGCCTTTGTTTATCCGCTATTCGGGAAGGCAATTGGAGGAAAATAACGGAGAGAAAATGCGCTTAACTGCCAGAAGCATCGAGCGGATTGTCAAAAAATACGTTCATCTGGCAAGGCTTCCGGTTGATGCGACAACCCACACTTTAAGGCATAGCTTTGCCACGGATTTGCTGACAAACGGGGCGGATATCCGCTCTGTCCAGGAAATGCTTGGGCACAAAAATATCGCCACAACCCAGATTTACACCCATGTTACAAACAAACAGCTTAGAGAAGTCCACGAGGCCTTTCATTCCGGAAATAAGTAGTTGGCGTAGCTTTTAATTTCCTTGACATTTTAAAATATCTTTTTCGAGACTCTTTGCTTCTTGTAGCCAAAATGCTTCACATTCTTTAAAATCAAACGGGATAAGCATGTGGGGATAATCTTCTCTTTCTCGAACCAGTATCATTTTTGATCCTAATTCCACAGAATCGACATACCAGTCAAATTTACTTCTTGCCTGCAATCGCAAATCGTTAATTGTCCATCCTGTTTTTTGAATAATGCAATAAAGATCAATAAAATCCCGTGTGCGTGGTTTCGTTGCGATAGTTTGCAGTTTATTGATTGCAATGTCCCGCATGCTGTCAAGTGCGAGATTTTTATAAAATAGCTTTTTATCAATCCTTGGAAAGGGATAATAATTGAAGTCAATTTTTAATAATTCTTTATTTTTACGTAAAAGGAATATATGAAGCCCCATTTGTACCCGATACTCTATATTGGTAAGTTTCAATTTTGCGGTAAGTTTTTTGATAAATCCCTGGATAAACGTTGGATTGAACTCTTCTTCACTAAAAAAATCAAGATCTTCAGAGAGCCGATGGCGCAAATGAAATTCTGCCAGTGCTGTCCCGCCGGTAAGATAGAATTGTTTAACAAGAATTGGATTATCTGCTACTTCATCCAATACTGTTCGTTGAAATGATGTCAGGATAGTTTTGGCGGCCATAGCAAGAACTGTAAAAATTTTCTATATTGCGGTTCGATAGTTATTCTATCCCAGTATGTTATTAATTCGTTTCTGTCTATTTTTTCTCCATCAAGACCATAATTAATAAGCTGTTCCAGTTTCCATATAGTGTATTTTTCAGGATTCTTTTTAAGTTGTGCCGTATCGGTATTCCAGTTATACATAAACTGTATTATATCGCTTTTTTGCCTTAAAGTCTAAACTTAAAGTTTTCTATTTATTTGAATTCAGAAAATCGTCAGTGATTTTCCTGTTCCGCGCGACTTCCGCGGGGTTCTCCGGACGATAGTAGGATGAATCATCAGGGTCAGAATCGACTTCGGTAATGCCAAAGCGTTCCTCAAACTCCTCTAGCGTCACTGTTTTCGCCTCCGCAGACTTAAGGAACTCCCGAGCTTACGCCTGATGAGGCGGCGCCTCGCGGATTATTATTGGAAGACCAAGTGTTTCGACAATCCGTTCTTTCAAACTCATAATTTAAACCTCCTTTCTTATGATTTCTCAAATACAAATGATAGGATTTATGGCTTGATAATATTTCCGAACCCGGGTTTGGTCAGCACCTTTCCATATTCGAATACTTTTTTTCCCCGTATAAATACTTTGTTCACTTTTCCTTTAATTTTCCATCCCGCAAACGGCGACCAGCCGCATTTGGTATGCAGGTTAGAATTCCGAATTAAAAATTCGCAGTTAAGATCAACCTCGCTATAAGTTTGTTTATCGCTTTTAATTCCAAGAATGCGGCCGGGATTTGTATGGCAGAGGCGGATAACTTCTGCAACCGTTAATCTCTTTTGAGAAACAGCAGTCAGCAAAAACGGGAGGGTTGTTTCCAGGCCGGGTACGCCAAAAGGAGGAGGGTCTTTGCGTTTCTCCTTTATCGTATGAGGGGCATGATCCGATTCCACGACGTCAACATATTTTAAGTTCTTCCATATAAAGTTCTGATCTTTTTTACTCCTAAGAGGAGGTTTCATTTGTCCAAACGGACCAAGTGTTCTAACGTCCTCTTCGGTTAAAAATAAATGATGCGGCGTTACCCCGCAGGTTACCGGCAGATTATTTTCTTTGGCTTTAATGATCTGTTTAAGATCCGACGCGGTTGAGATATGGCAAAAATGCGCCTTTGCGCCGGTTTTTTTGACAAGCGAAATCACGTAGTCAACCGCGCTATCTTCGGCATGTAAAAGAATTGGTTTTTGGCTATATACTCTATCACTATGTAGCGATAGAGTCTGAAGAGACTTCCATGATTTAAATATTTTTTCTAAGTCTGCTTTCTTGATTAGGAAATTTCCGGTTGTCTCATTGAGATAGAGTTTTAGACCAAAAACCTTATCCTTCACTTTTTCAAATTCATCAATATTTCTCCCCATTGAGCCGAAATAAAAGCCCAGATCGCAAACTGTTTTTCTTTTGGCAATTTTTATTTTTTCCTCAAGTTTCCGGCTCGCGGTTATTGGGATTTTGTTATTGGGCATATCTATAATAGCGGTATACCCGCCGGCCAAAGCGGCGCAGGTGCCGGTATAAAAATCTTCTTTGTTGGTTTGTCCGGGGTCCCTCAGATGCACGTGCAGATCAATTAGTCCCGGCAGTTTAATAATCGCCATAGCTTAAGGTTTAAAAAACTCTTTATTTTTCAGCTCATCCGGCAAAAACCAAAGATTGCCCTTTGGCCCAACATATTTTTCCGACCATATATAATCTTTTGCATAACCCAGATTTTTCATCAGCCTTGTCGGCGCGTTTCTTAGATGGAGGGGCACCGAGGCATTGGGAAATTCGTAAAAAGCCTCCTTGGCCTTTTCCAGCGCGTTGGGTACAGCCCTTGATTTTTTTGCCAAGGATAGATAAATGCAGATATGAACCAGAATAAGCTGGGACTCCGGCATGCCGATTTTATCAACCGCTTCAAACCCGGCGTTTGCCTGAATTAAGGCTCCCCTATCAGCCAAACCTATATCCTCGGAGGCAAAGATAATCATTCGTCTGGCGATAAACTTTGGGTCTTCTCCGTTTTCGAGCATCCTGACTAAATAGTAAACAGCGGCGTTTGCATCGCCTCCTCGCATTGATTTTATAAACGCGCTTACCGTATTATAATGTTCATCCGCTTTTTTGTCGTAGATTCCCTTGGATTTTGTTTGAAATATGTTCTCGATAAGCCTTTCCGTTATTTCTCTATTTTTATATCCGGTTAGCGCTATTTCTAAGGCGTTTAGCATAACCCTGGCGTCTCCGGCGGATAAGCGAATGAGAAGATTTTTTGCCGTCTCCGTTATGTTTTTACGGTACTTCCCTACCCCCTTTTCCTTATTTTCCAGAGCATGTATAAGTATTTTGTTCAAATCATCATAGGCTAGGGTTTTGAGCAGGAAAACCTTGCATCTGGAAAGAAGCGGGCTTATTACCTCAAACGACGGGTTTTCCGTGGTGGCGCCGATTAAAATAATAATGCCTGTCTCAACATATGGCAGGAGTCCATCCTGCTGGGCCTTATTCCAGCGGTGAATTTCATCCACAAAAAGTATGGTTTTTCTTTTTATTTTTGCATTAGACTCCGCCTTTTTGATAACCTTAAGCAATTCCTCTTTTCCGCTGACTACCGCGGAAAGTGTGTAAAAATCCGATTTTGTCGAGGAGGCGATAATAGCCGCAAGCGTAGTTTTGCCGCTTCCCGGAGGTCCCCAGAGAATCATCGGGAAAGCGGAGCTTGATTCTATCATCCGTCTGATAATTTTGTCTTTCCCAACCAGGTGTTCCTGGCCAAAAAATTCATTGAGGCTTTGCGGCCTAAGTCTGTAGGCAAGATTCATTGAGAATATTGTAGCATGTACCGGCAAGATATTGCCGGCCTTTATGGGTTTGGCGGATTTAGTCGGCGCGGTTTGCGTTTATGGGGATTATCTTTTCCGCGTCTTTTAGCGTCTGTTTAATTGTGTCCATTTCGGATTGATCGTTATTCCTGTGATCATTGCCCCGGGTATTTCCGCTCTTCTCGCCTGTTTTTTCTTGGGTCGCGGCTTTGCGGATTTCTTTTGGTTCTTTTTTGGCGGAAATACCTTGGGGATTTGACTTTTCCCGCGTTTTTTCACTTTCCCGGTTTGGGGTGGGAGTGGCGCTATTTGTTGAGGCGGCCGAAGCGGAGCTTTGCGGGGTATTCTGGGTTTCTTCTTTTTTTAACAGTTTAGGGGCGTTTTCGGTTTTTATTTGCGTTTGATAGGCGTTGAACAAACTGTTTCCTATTCTAGATGGTAAATTTTCTATCTGATTTTTATAAAAAAGCGCCGCGTTGGTGTCTTTGTTTGTGGCTTTTAAAAGAATAGTTCCCGATACCGCGATAAGGAGTATTGCCAAGGCGGCAGTCATGGCATAGCGTAGCAAGACCGCCCGTTTCACGCCTATTCTTTCGTTTTCAATTCTTTGTTTTAGTTTTAGAAAGCCGGTTTTTTTGAATTCCCGGCCGGGTTCTATGGCAGAATAAGCCCTCTTGAGATTTTTTAATTTTTCCTCAATTTTCATGATTAATAATTTCTTCTCTCATAACCTTAAGTATTCTATGCAAACTAACCCTTACGGTGGCCTCTTTTTTTCCGACAATCCTGCCGATTTCCGCAAACGATAATTCCTCAAAGAATCTAAGGATGATGATATTTTTTTCTTTCTCCTTAAGTTTCGATAACGCCTTTAGCAATAATTGATTTTCTTCCTGTCTGATAACATTTTTATCTATTTCTATATTATCTGCTAACTGGTGGTCTTCTACCAGCTCAAGCGAAACTTGTTTTTTCTTTCTGGTCCAGTCAATGGTAATATTTCTGGCGATGGTGAATAAAAAAGACACGAAAGATCCTCTCTTCTGCGAAAACGAGGATATATTCTTCCAGCACCTAAGAAATGTTTCCTGGGTGAGATCTTCGGCCGCTTCGCGATTTCTAATAGAAAAATAGATATACCGGTATATCCTGGAGAGAAACAAATCGTAAATTTTCCCAAAAGCTTCATTATCCCCTTCCCTGGCCTTCTCTATCAGTTTTTTAAGGTCAGAATCCATGGATCCATTATATAATATAACTTCTATATAATAGAATCCCTATCGTTATTACGCATAAGAGGCTATTTTGTAACAAAATTTATTTAGATTCGTAATAATATCAGATATGAAAAAATTTAAATCGGTCAGTTTTATACCTACTATTATTATAACTTTATTTTTCCTTTTGTTTTGGCTTTTGCCTTCTGTCTCTTTTGCCCAAGGACAGGAAGATGGCATCCACTCTTCTTTTAAGGCAGGAGGCGATGTTGGCGTCTCGGATTTGAAGGCTGAGACTGAGAATAATTTAGAGGTGGATGCCGATTCTCAGCAAACAAGTTTTATTAGAGGCACAATAAGCGCCTTGTCGGGTAATTCATTTGTGGTAGGAGGAAAAACGACTATTGTTATAGATCCTTCAAAGGTAGCGGAATTTAGTCAAAAGGGAAACCTGGCAGTCGGCTCAAGGGTTAAGGTTAGTTTTGTGTCCCAGAACGGTGTGAACTACGCCAAAGAAATAAACGTGATAGGAACAGGACAGGGAAGATTCCAGATAAAAATGAATGAACCTTCCGAAAATTCTTCATCTGACAATTTGAGTTCTTCTTCTAATGCCAATGTTAATTTTAGCTCTAAAGTGGCAGGACATGTCAGCGGCATTGCCGCGTTTTTCCAGGAATTAGTGAATGCCTTTGCGTCAATTAAAATATGAGGGGGTGAGTAGAATGTTAATTAGCGCTTATAGCCTTATAAAAAAATATCCGTTTAGAACATTGGATTTTTTCTTCATGCGCAATGAACCCGTAGACAGGGTTGACAGACAGGGAAAATCAAGAGCAAGGCAGAATAAGCACATTACAAAAATAAATGAATTATAAACAGTGTGTTTTATGCAGAATTAAGAAACCCTGAATATTCAGCATATAACTTCAACAAACTATTTTTTTCACCGATTTCAAACGGTAACATTTATCCTTATTTCCTTTTCTTCTTTAATGCTGGCTGAAGATTAGATCCTATCCCTCTTAAAAAACTTAAAGCGATTTTGCCTAAATCTTCTATATGGTATCCCCCCTCTTGAATGATTAAGGTTGGGATCTGGAGACTTGCTATCTCTCTGCCTATTGTTTCGTAGAAAGGAATAGTTAGCTTGAAACCACCAATTGGATCTTTTTCGTAGGTATCAAAACCGGCAGAAACGATGAGGAATTTTGGATTAAAATCGTTGATATCCTTTAACGCTTTGCGTAATGTTAAAAAGTATTGCTTGTCAGTTATACCTAAAGGAAGTGGATAATTTTTATTAAATCCTAATCCCTCACCAGATCCACGTTCGTTCGCAAACCCACTGATGTATGGGAATTTTTCATGAGGATCGGCATGAATTGATATATAAAGAACATCAGAACGGTTATAGAAAATACTCTGCGTTCCATTTCCATGATGGAAATCAATATCTAATATAACAGCCCTACCTTTCCTTGAAAGATAATCTGCCGCAATTGCTGCATTGTTAAAATAACAATATCCCCCCATGGTTTTATATTCGGCATGGTGGCCAGGGGGACGACAAAGTGAATACACAACTTTTTCTCCACGAAGTACATACCTTGCTCCTGTTAAAGCAACATCAACAGCAGTCTTCGCCGCCATGTAAGTTTTTCTGACAATAGGCGTATATGTATCTATGATGAAATAAGAAGGGTAAAGTACCTCATCCTGTCTAAGCTTATTAGATCTCTTTTGTAGAAATGACACATACTGTTTTTGGTGCACATTATTGATATGGCTTATTGGGAAAATAGACGGATTATAAAAACGCCCCAATCCACCGGTGCGTAAGGTTTCCGCAACCGACTCTATTCTTTCAGCTTTTTCAGCATACGGTTCTAACAGCCCATCGTATATTTCATATGGAGGATTATGCTCTCTATGTCTTTTTGAGTAAATTATTTTTATATTCATAGTAATAAGTTACATTTTTATCATTTGCATAATTGAATCTACCTGACTGGAGTTATAATGATTTTGTATTACTTCAACAGCTAAATACATAAAGGTAAAATCCCGCAGCCTACCTTCTTCTACCGGTTGGCCATCACGCACCAATACGTTTTGAACCAGAATTTGAGGCGCTGAATATCCATGTGTTCTTTCGGGAATACGAAATCCCGCGCCATGACCTGCGCGATCAGAACGAGACTGGAAGTTGCACTCAGCATAAATAAGTGGTAATCCATTGGGGTTTTCTCGCAAGTCAGAAAGTATTTGAGCATTTAATGCGGCGAGTGTTACGGTCATCAACCCTTTCCCAGCATATCCATCCCTTGTTCTCCACTCCGTGCTTTCAACTAAATCTAGGGTTCCATTTGCCGAAGGTATTGATAATCGTTCCGCCATTGCAACACTTATTACGGTTCCGTTGTCTCTTAGCGCGCTGAACCATACATCCCTTTGTGATGGATGTTTTTCTTTACCAGCAACTAGTTTCCTTCTTAAATTGTCCACTTCGTGTCGTTGCCATCCAAAAGTCTCCCTCCACAAAACATGGACTTGGTCTATTTGATTCTCGGGAATATAATTAACAATGGTAAAACCCTGCTCAATAATCGATCTGGCCCTCTTAAGCGGTGATAATCCGCCCCTTTTCTGAGTATTTGTTTGTTCGATCATTATTTCACGGGGAGTTATTAATTTTCTGCCCGGATTATTATTTGCCATATAAATAAGCCAGGAATCATCCCCCGTAAATTCTACAATTGGAAGCGCTACCTCAAGATAAGGCTGCAGGCCATTAGTTGAGATGTGATGCATAATATTTTCATTTACTAGTCCACGAAAAACACTTCTAGTGATTTTGTCTGGATGCCGTTGGACAACTTCGTTTAATCTTTTAAGATTATGTTCGAACTCGATTGGATTAGTAGAATAACGAGTGCCATTAACGTATAATCTCTCATACTGTCTTCTTGAGACGCCCAACCTTCCTGTGCTAGAGAATATTGTTTCTGTTTCTTTGTTCATAATAAACTCCTTCTTTCTGACATTTTTTGCCATTAAAAAACCCCTCTTTCGAGGGGTGTTCTTTGTGCGCGAGATTTTGTTTTAAATCACGCCAACAACATCCCTCCTTGAGCGGTTTTCTTTGCCTTTTTGCTAACAGCATTGAAACAAGAGATGTTATTCATAATAATTAGTTAGTATTATTTCAAACTTTTGATCAAGTGTCAACGAATAGTCTTGTAATATTATTTACGATGATTTTCTATATTTCCGGTCTCATTTTTCATGGCTATGATTATAGCATAAGCCTAACATGATCGATAAAACAAAATTTGAGAATAGAAAGTAAACCTTCGGAGAAAAGGCGCATCTTGCTTGCCATATTAATTCACAATATGTCTAATGTTAAAATTTATAAATAGGCGGAGAGGTTTTTGCCGGGAATAAAAGAGCTGGAAAGGGCAATGCTCTTACATTTTTCCAGTTCTTTGTCGTTTAAAATCATATTTTGTTTCAAGAATTCGAACTGTTTAGTTAATTTTCCATTTTCTATAATCTCGGGCCAATCGGTATTGATGGAAAATTTAACTTTATTCTCAATAAAGGTTCTAATAATCTTCCTAAGCTCATCAATGTCTTTAACCGCGCTGGTAACAATATTGGAAAGCGGACAAATCTCAAGAATAATATCCCGCTTAACCAGCTCTTTCATCAATGACTTATCGTATGCCGCCTTGATGCCGTGTCCTATTCTTTCGGGTTTAACAAATTCAATTGCCTCCCACATATCATTGGTGTCGTCGGTTTCTCCGCAGTGGGCAACAACCCGCAGTCCCGCCTCTCTTGCCTTATCAACAAGCGCTTTGTAGTCTTTAAAGTGAAACGTGCCTTTATCGTAATTTGCGAAATCTATTGCTATCACCCCGCGTTTTCTGTACTTGATTGCCTTTTCAACAAGGATTTTATTTTTCTCAAAACTGAATTGTCGGTCCAGGCAAAAGATAATGCCGGCCGAAACCTGGCGGTATTCCAGGAGGGCCCTTTCCATGCCCCTAAGCATCGCCATTATAATATGATCCAGATCTTCCTGCCCTTCGTGATTGTGTTTCATCGGGTTGGTTCTTAGCTCAAGCAGTCGGATATTGCTTGATCTGTACGCCCCGCTTATTACTTCGTATACGCACTCTTCTGCCGCATAGGTTCCGGAACTCAGTTTATTAAGAAGCGGATGATAAATCGTGTCAAAATAGTCTTTCATGGTTGTTTTTTTATTTACCGAAAGGCTAACGTACTTAAGAAATTCGTTGTAGTCTTTTTTGGGGAGCTTAAAACCCTGACTGTGGGCAATCCGCCAATAGATAGAGGGGTGAATGGAGGTTGTGAGGTGGGCGTGCAGATCGGCTAATCCTATTTTTTCAGTCATCTAAGAAGTATATCATATGCGATTCTTCCTGTCCTGTCATTTTATATATTCGCTCCAGGATTTAATCTCTAAGTTATCGAGCGCTTTATCCGTAACGGCATCGGCGAAAATCCCGGCTTTTTCCATTTTGGTAAACAGGGGGATATTATGATCGGTGGCAGAGCGGCGGATGGCAAAATCGTCATCAATGTCTTTTTTAAATTTTTCATCCGTAATATTAATTGCCAGATCTATTTTTGCTTTTTGAAAAAACTCAAGAATATTGGGAGATTTCTTTTCATGAATTTTATAAAGGTGTTTTGCCCTGATGCCGTTTTTATCAAGAAAAATAGAGGTATTTTTGGTGGCAAAGATCGGTATTCCCAGGGCGGCAAGTTTTTTTACGCTTGGCAGAAATAAAATCTTGTTCCTTTCCCCGCCAAGAGAGACAAATATGCCTTTTTGCGGAATCTTGCCGCCAACGGCAATTTCTCCTTTTAAAAACGCTTCCTTAGTATCTTTGCCAAAACAGGCGACTTCTCCTGTTGACGACATCTCAACATGCACTATCGGATCGGCGCCTGTTAATCTGGCAAAAGAGAACTGCGCGATTTTAACGGCGGCAAAGCCTGTTTTAGTATGGATCAGCTGTTCTTTTGCCTGATTAAAAAAAGCATCTGTCGCAAGCTCACTAAAATTTACGCCTGTTATTTTAGATATAAAAGGGAAAGTTCTCGATGAACGAAGATTTATTTCTATTACCTGGATTGTGTTTTCCTTAACCAGAAATTGGATGTTGAAGGGCCCTGTGATAGCAAGGGCTCCGGCAAGTTTTTCGCCAGTCTCTTCTATTATTTTCTGTATCCGGCGGCTGGTTTTTTGCGAGGGGAAAACAATTGACGCGTCTCCGGAGTGGACTCCGGCATTTTCAATATGCTCGCAGATAGCCCCTGTTATGATTTTTCCATTTTGAGAAACCGCGTCAAATTCCAGCTCTTTGGCCTCCTCTATGAATTTGGACACGGTTATCGGATAGTCTTTGGAGAACTTGGTTTTGTCCTGCAAAAAGTGCGTCAGCTCATTCCTGTTATGGCATATTCTCATCAGCGTTCCCGAGAGAACGTACGAAGGTCTTAAAAGCACGGGATAGCCGGTTCTTTCGCAGAAAGAGAGAGCGGATTTAATATTTGTAAATTTGTTCCATGCCGGCTGGTTGATATTAAGATTGTCCAAGAGTTTTGAGAATTTAGACCTCTCCTCCGCCCGGTCTATATTTTTAGGATCAGTGCCGAGTATTTCGGCGCCATACGCCTTTAGCGCCTTGGCTCTGTTGTTCGGCGTTTGTCCTCCAACGGAAACTATAACCCCAAACGGATTTTCAAAATCATAAATATCCGCCAGTCTTTCGAAGGTTAACTCTTCAAAGTAAAGCCTTTTTGAAACATCATAGTCCGTGGAGACAGTTTCCGGATTGCAGTTTATAATTATGGATTCTTTGTTATATTTTTTTAGATTAATAGCCGTATTAACGCTTGTCCAGTCGAATTCTACCGAAGACCCGATTCTATAGGGTCCTGATCCCAGAACCATGACCCCTTTGTTTCCCAATGGCGTGATGTCGTTATGATTCGCGTTATAGGTTAAATAGAGATAGTTTGTTTTAGCGGGAAATTCCCCGGCCATGGTATCTATATTCATTACATAAGGAATAATATTATATTTCTTCCGAAGTTTTCTAACCGAGAGCCCTGTTGAATTTACAAGTGTCCCTATTCTTTTGTCGGAGAACCCAAGTTTTTTTAGCTCCAGGAGATTTTGTTTTGTAATCTTAGACAGTTTAGGCGGGATGTTTTTTTCGGCATCCGCGATATTTTTAATCCGGTATAAAAACCATGGGTCTATGCCTGTTAGCCTATAAATTTCCGAAGCGGTAATATTCGATTTCATGGCCGCGGCCACAGCAAACATCCTTTTAGGCGTGGGCGTTTTGAGGAGCTCTGTAATCGTTTTTCCGTTATCCAGCAGGGTATCGCTTGTTGCTCCTTCAAAATCTAAATCAAGCATCCGGATTGCTTTTTGATATGCCTCTTCAAATTTTCTGCCTATGCCCATTACCTCACCTACCGATTTCATGCTGCTGCCAATTCTCTCATCCGCGCCCCTGAATTTTTCTATATCCCATCTGGGGATCTTAACCACGATATAATCGAGAGAGGGTTCAAAGCAGGCTGACGTTTTCAGGGTAACTTTATTCTTGATTTCAGTTAATCCTTTACCGATTGCCAGTTTAGCCGCCACCCAGGCCAGCGGATAGCCGGTTGCCTTTGAGGCAAGAGCGGAACTTCGGGAAAGCCTGGCGTTGACCTCAATAACGTAATAATCAAGAAGGTTTTTGCGGGGATTTGGATTGAGGGCAAATTGGACATTGCATTCTCCGATTATGCCAAGGCTTCTGACGATTTTGACAGCAATTGATCGCAGGCCGTGGTATTCAAAATTATTCAGGGTTTGGCTTGGAGCGACTACAATGGATTCTCCGGTGTGTATTCCCAGTGGATCCATGTTTTCCATATTGCAGACAGCGATACAGTTGTCGTATCTGTCCCGCACTATCTCATATTCAATCTCTTTAAAATGATGAAGGTATTGTTCTACCAGAATTTGAGGCGCAAACGCGAAGGCCCGGGCGGCAATCTCCTTTAACTCATCTATATTGGAGGCCACCCCGCTTCCCTGCCCGCCCAACGCGTAGCCTGACCGTACCATTACCGGAAAACCTATCTGCCGCGCTATTTTTAAGGCCTCATTTATATTTTTGGCGCTGCGGCTTTCCGGGGTTGGAATTTTTAATTTTCTAAGGTGATCGGCAAATTTTTTTCTGTCCTCAGTTAATATTATCGCCTTAATTGGCGTGCCCAATATCTTTACATTATGCTTTTTTAGAATAGACCGTTTATTTAAGGCAATGCCGCAATTTAAGGCAGTTTGTCCGCCAAAGGACAAAAGTATAGAATCCGGTTTTTCCTTTTCTATGATCTTTTCTACAAAATAATCGTTAACAGGCAGAAAGTATACCTCATCCGCCAGGTTTTTAGAGGTTTGGACGGTTGCGATATTGGGATTTACCAAAATGGTTTTTATTTTTTCCTCTTTTAACGCCTTTATGGCTTGGGAACCCGAATAGTCAAACTCCCCGGCCTCCCCTATTTTCAGAGCCCCTGAACCTAAAATAAGAACCTTCTTAATTTTACTCATGCTATTTACTTTGCCCTCCCGGCGGCTGCGGTAATCTTTCCAAAAAATAATCAAAGACCCATTCCGTATCCATGGGTCCGGGATTTGCTTCCGGATGAAACTGGACAGACATAATAGGCAGGTTTTTGTGAATAATTCCTTCATTTGTGCCGTCATTCGCGTTGGTAAACCACGCTCTGAAATTATTCGGAATGCGATTGACATAGAACCCGTGATTTTGGGTTGTTATAAAACATTTTTTGCTTTTGCTTAAGATACATGGCTGATTTTGGCTTCTGTGGCCGTATTTTAGCTTGCCGGTTCCCCCTCCCAGGGCCAGGGTTAACAGCTGATGGCCAAGGCAGATGCCCAGTATCGGGATTTGCCTTTTTAGCGCCTTGGCAATTGTGTTGATAGTTTTATCGGCCATTTGCGGATTGCCCGGGCCATTTGAGACAACTATCGCGTCAAAAACCGGTTTTCCTTCTTGGGTGAGCGTTCTCGGCATGGCAGGCTGAGTGTCGGAAAAGGGGTCGCGGTCCCAGGGGACAGTTATCACCCTTACCCCTCTTTTTAGAAGAGAGCGGATGATATTTCTTTTTGCCCCGCAATCTATAAGAAGGACTGTTATTTTTTTATGGTTTGCCGGATTTTGGGCGAAGGACGGGCCGGGCGCGTGATAGACAAAGGCCTCAGGTTCCAAGACCCTAATTTGGTTTGCGCAGACTTTTGGCAGAAGGTTTTCCTTGTTTGGATCGTAGAATTCTATATCGCCTTTTATAACTATTTTTCCGAGCATTGTCCCTTTCTCTCTGATTTTTTGCGTAAGAAATCTGGTATCGTTTATTTCAATGGCCGGAATCTTTTCCCTTTTAAGCCAGTCGGAAAGGGTTTCTTTGCTTAAAAAATGAGACGGGGTATCAATATAATTTGAGACAATAAGTCCCGCGGCTTTTATTCCTTCGGATTCCCAATATTTTTTATCCGCCACGCCATAATTGCCGATAATAGGATATGTCAGGATTAATATCTGTCCTTTGTAGGAGGGATCAGTCAGGCTCTGCGGATATCCGACCATGCCGGTTGAAAAAACAACCTCTCCGGCCGAAGACGATAAGAAACCAAAACTTAATCCTTCAAAATGAGAGCCGTCTTCTAAAATTAGTGTTCCCTTCATGTAAGATTTAACTGAATATGCCCCAAGTTAGGCATTTAGGCCAGAATGAGTGATAAAAGCGCCATTCTCAGATACATGCCGTTTTTTATCTGGGAGTCAAGGTATACGGCGCGGGAATCTTCATCAACCTCTTTTTCGATCTCGTCCAGTCGTGGCAGCGCATGCATGACAATGCTTTTTTTCTTCATTTTCATAAGGAGCTTATTGTCAACATTATATTTTCCATGCATTTTATTGTAGATTTTGGCGCTCATGAATTCTTTTTTTATGCGGGTAACATATAAGACATCGGCTTTTTCAATAATGTTAGTCAGCGTAGCGCTTTCACTAAACCTGACGTTTCTTTCTTTTAGGTAATCCCTGGTTGCGGCCTGAAGCCTGCCTTGGGACGGTGAAACAAAGGCTATCTCCGTTTGGGGAAAAAGCGATAAAAGTTTTGCCAGGGAATTTACCGGTCTGTAGCGGCCGAGTTCCCCAAAAAAAACGACCCGCAGGCCGTCTGTTTGTCCCAGTTCGTCTTTAATGGTATAAAGATCGTAAAGGGCTTGAGTCGGGTGTTCTCCTATGCCGTCTCCGGCGTTTATTACCGGTATGGAGGCAATATCGGCCGCATGTTTAACAATGCCGGTTTCCGGATGGCGGATAACCAAGATATCGGCGTAAGACGAGAATACCTTGATTGTGTCTTCAAAACTTTCCCCCTTGGCAACAGATGTGGTTTGCATATTTGGCAGGGGAATTACCGAACCGCCTAGGCGCTCCATTCCCGACGCAAAAGAGGCGAATGTTCTTGTTGAAGGCTCAAAAAAAAGCGGCGCCATAATCTTGCGCCGCAGGGTATTTAATCCGCCCTTAGCAATTACCGTCTTTCTAATCCGATCCGTTTTTTTAAAAATAATCTCAATGTCTTCTCTTGAGAATTGGGAGCAATCAATAATATCTTTACCTTTAAACTCAATCTTTATCCCGTTATGGTGACTTTTGCTTCCCATAAAAAATCCAGAGGTTTTTTGGTCTCCGGGATTTTAATTTAACAAATACCTTGTCTCTTGTCAAGCCCCGAAATAGCCCGTCCTGACGACCCGTTCGGGGGTTTGCCCCGTTGCGTGTGCCATACTATTCCATAGCCTATGGATTCAGGAAATGAGTATAAGAACGAACCGGAACCAAGCAGCTGCGTTGCCGATCAGGCAGCGGGGTTACGATCGGAGACAGTAATGACCTGGCGTTCACCGCTAGTTCTTCTCGCCGTTGGGTTCGTCGCTGTTGTCTTGATTGGCGGAGGCGCCTATCTTGGCCTGAACCAAAGCCGATCTACACCGCAACCAGGCAAAACAATGACGCCTGCCAGCCGCTCCCGCCCAGCAAGTAACACACCAACTACATCACCACTTACTCCAACCTGGGCAGTTTCAGCTCAACCCCTCTTCCACCATCCGGCTGCGGCATTACCCACTTTTGTCCCTCTTGCTCAAATCACCCCTGCTCCTGTTGACGTGTCTACGTGGAAGGTGTATTCTAACGCCTCCTGGGGTCTTTCCGTGCGCTACCCATCCGATTGGACTCTTAGCGCTGATCGAGCGAACCCTCAAACGTGGGTCGCCTTCTATCCTCCATCCTCGGACCCCAAGCTCCCCTCTCCCAATATCAGCTTCTCCTACTGGTCAGACAAACCATATCCGGCTGGTCTCCCGCAGAACATAATTGTTGATGGGATTTCCGGAAACGAATCTGAGACCCCATCTGGCCAGCTTGGCTACCCGGGAAGCTACGAGATCCGTCTTCCTTACCGAACGGGCATGCTGGATTTTTCTGTCTCTGAGGATCTTGACCTGAAAAGCTTCCTCAAGGCGATGCTGACGACCTTGATTCTGAAGCCCTAGCGATCACTCTTTCCTTACATGAAGCCATGCGCTTTAGCGCGTGGAGGAAGTTTGTCCACGTTCCTGTTTAGGTTGGTGTAAAATAAGGAAGTGAAGATAAAGGTACAAAGCGCATGTTGCCTATCAAACCCAGCACCATATAGTCTGGGTACCGAAATATCGAAGAAAAGTACTTGTCGCAGGGGTAAAAGAAACTACATTTGAACTTTATGACTTTATTATAAACAATTTGGATATTGTAGACAAATTCAATGAAGATATTAACTTGTATCTACTTTTAAACTACGTACGTAAATCCTCAATAGTTAATTTGTCTAAAAGCTTGTGATAAAATTCGTATTTGTTTTTTTGATACTTCCTGAAAGATTTATCCTTTAGACTTTCTTTTAATTTTTCGTACTTTTTTCTTAACGATTTGTTTTTCGAGAGGGCTTCAAAAACAGCGATTTGTCTTCGCATTGATTCGGAGTTTGGGTCGGTTAAATACAACTCGATTTCGTGTCCTTCTGCCTCAAGCCTCCAAGTAATTGAATCCTTCTTGCTACTCTTAGGAGTTCCAAAGAGCTTAATTAAAAAAGGAGTGAATTTATTGAAATTTTCCGTGGAAGAAAAATATAAATATCAATATCTCCCTGTCCCGATATTTCCAATGCCGAGGCTCCCATATGTCTGGTCTCAAGATTGGAAGAGCCTGCCGTACTTTTTTAATTATGCCCTCAGCGATTTGGGTGATTTTTTTATCAAAAGGCTTGACAGTAACCTTTTTGTCTTCCGGTATCTTTTTTAGAAAATCTTCTTCATCCCAAGTAAGCATGTTTATAGTTTACCAAATTGACTTAATTATACCCCTCTTGTCAAGCACCCAATTTGTTTGTTTCTGACCTAGTCCGCCAGGTTTTTTAGGAGCATGGCCACATTTACAGGGCCTACTCCCCCGGGCGTTGGAGTATAAAAAGAAGCGATATCCTTGATTTCATTTTCATCATAGTCCCCGCAAAGTTTTCCGTTTTCATTATGGAGTCCTATACCGATTAGGATCACTCCTTTTTTAATTAAATTGGCTCTTATGACGGATTTTTTGCCGACAGCGGAAATGATAATATCGGCGTTCTTTAATAATTCTTTTTTGTTGCGGGTTTTGGTGTCAATTACATTTATATTTAATCCTTTCTTCCTAAAGAAATTTATAACCGGTCCTCCCCCCGTAGCCCCCTTGCCTATTATTAAAATATCTTTTGTTGATAACCATCCAATAAATTTATGTATATTTTTATTGTTCGAATTGCGCGATGATCTAAAAATGTATTCTAAAATGTAATTTACTGCCAGGGCAATTGGAGAATCGTATTTTGAATCGGGTCTGAAACCGTCAACATCCTTGTCCGCGGCAACAGCCATTATGATAGAATCTTTATCAAGATGTTTCGGTAAGGGCTGCTGGATTATAATTCCGTTAACGGAAGAAGAATTTAATTTATTTATTAGCTTAATTATCGCGTCATCCTCTACCGATTCACGAAAGCGGTAGATGGTTGTTTGTATGCCTAGGATTTGGGCTTTTTTTTCTTTTTGTCCGATGTAGGATTTTGAAGAAAGGTCACTGCCAATATAAATAATTGCCAGGCGCGGAATCTTGCCCCTTTTTCTAAGCTCATTTGTTTTCCTGCCCAGTCTTTTCAGAATGTTGCCGGCTAGGTTTTTGCCATTTAACATCATTGTTCTTTTTCGATACAACTGGCCGAAGCAACGTGGTCATTTGGGTTGGAAAATCTCATCAGTATCACGCCCTGTGTGTTTCTCGAGAGTTGCGGTATAGAGGAAAGCTCGAGTTTAACCACCTGTCCTTTTTGCGATGTGATGATAATTTGCGTTGCCTTCTCCGGGACTACCTGGACAAACGCAGCCCTGCCTGTTTTTGGGGTAATCTTTGCCACTTTTATTCCCTGTCCTCCCCTTCCCTGTCCCCTGAATTCACTGGTTGAGGTTTTTTTGCCCAGCCCGTTATCCATAATTGTTAAGAGGTCGGGTTTCGCGTTTTTGTCCACAACATCCATGCCTATGACAATGTCTTTTTCCCGAAGTTTTATCCCCCGAACGCCTGTGGTGCTGCGTCCCATTGGCCTGACAGCCGTTTCCGAAAATCTGATCGCTTTTCCTTCGTGTGTTGTTAAGATAACATCCTGATTGCCGTTGGTTAATCTGCTCCATGCCAGCTCATCGCCTTTGGCAAGGGTTATGGCGGCAATGCCGTTTCTCCGTATGTTTTCAAATTCGGTTATGGCGGTTTTTTTGACCGTGCCTTTTTTAGTGGTCAGAAATATATATTGTCCGTTAGACGGATTTTTCTCTCTGTTTTTAACAGAGTAATTAATAAATGATTCAACCCTTTCTCCCTGCTCGATATTTATAAGATTTACAATGGCGGTTCCTTTACTGGTTCTGTTGCTGTCCGTGATTTCAAAGGCCCTTAGCTGGTAGGCTTTCCCTTTGTTGGTAAAAAAGAGTATATTGTCGTGGGTCTGAGCGTAACGGATTGAGAATATACCGTCCTCATCCTTGGTGGTCATGCCTTTTATTCCTTTTCCTCCTCTTTGCTGCACCCTAAAACTGCCAAGGCTTTGCCTTTTTATATACCCTGTGTTGGTTATGGTTATAACAGTTGGTTCGTTTTGGATAAGATCTTCTTCGGAAAACTCCCCTACCTTTCCCTTAAAAACCCTTGTCCGGCGCGGATCCTGATACTTTTCTTTTAGATTTTGCAGTTCGTGTTTTATAACAGTTAAAATTTCCCCTGAGTGGGAAAGGAGTTTTTCTAAATACTCAATCGTTTCTTTAATCATTTGATATTCATCTTCCAGTTTTTGCCTCTCAAGCGCCGCCAGGCGGCGAAGCTGCATGTCCAGGATCGCGGTTGCCTGAAGGGGAGAGAGTTTAAAGCGCTCCATAAGGTTTGTTTTTGCTTCTTCCTGGGTTTTTGATGCCCTGATCAGTTTTATAACAGCATCTATATTGTCAACCGCGATCTTTAGCCCCTCCAGTATATGGAGCCTTGATTTCGCCTCCCGCAGTTCGAACTCCGACCTTCTTTTAACTATAAGAAATCTATGCCTTAGGTATTCTTCCAGGATGGATTTAAGGTTAAGAGTTTGAGGAGTGCCGTCTACCAAAGCGACTAAATTTGCCGGAAACACGGTTTGCAGACTGGTATTTTTAAAAAGATTATTGAGAACCTTTTTGGGAGAAGCGTCCCGTTTTAGCTCCACCATTATTCTGATGCCGTGTCTGTCCGATTCGTCCCGAAGATCTGTTATGCCTTCGATTTTTTTGTCCTTGGCCAACTCAGCGATCCGGGCAACCAAAAGGGCCTTGTTGACTTGGTATGGAAGCTCCGTGATGATAATAGCCGATTTTCCGTTGCCGATTTCCTCGATTTCCGCTTTTCCCCTGATAGTAATTTTGCCTTTGCCGCTTGTATAAACGTTTTTAATCTCGTTGAGATCATAAATTGCCCCGTGGGTTGGGAAGTCGGGTCCTTTTATAAATTCCAGAAGCTCGTCAATGGTAACGGAGGAGGTTAAAGCGGAAGGATCCGTTTTCCCGATCATAAATACCAAAGCGTCAACCACCTCCGCCAGATTATGAGGAGGAATCTTGGTTGCCATGCCCACGGCAATTCCTTCACTGCCCATGAGTAAAAGATTAGGCAGTTTTCCTGGCAGAAAGGTTGGTTCTTTGAGGCTCGCGTCAAAGTTTGGCAGATGGTCCACGGTTTCTTTGTCTATGTCAAAAAGCATCTCCGCTGTTATGGCGGAAAGCCGCGCCTCCGTGTAGCGCATTGCTGCCGGGGGGTCGCCGTCCAGGGAACCAAAATTTCCCTGCCCGTCTATCAACGGGTAGCGCATAGAAAAGTCTTGAGCTAAGCGAACAAGCGCGTCATAGATAGGCATGTCGCCATGGGGATGATATTTTCCCATCACCTCGCCGACAATCTTGGCGCTTTTGGCGTACTTGGCGCTGTGGGCTAAACTCATTTCATGCATGGCATAAAGGATTCTGCGGTGCACCGGTTTTAGCCCGTCCCGAACATCGGGCAGGGCGCGGGCGACAATCACGGACATGGCGTAGTCAAGGTACGCCCGCTTCATCTCGATAGTTATTTCTGTTTTTGCAAGTTTACCAATATCCATAACAAGAAAAATTTCTAATTTTTAATTCCTGCTTTTTAAGCAAATCCAATTTTTTAAAAATTTCAAATTAAAAATTATTTAACAGATCTTTTTACCGCTTTGATTGCCGCTTCTTTTCCTTTCCACTCTTTTATTTTTACCCACTTGCCCGGTTCTAAGGTCTTGTAGTTTTCAAAAAAATGCCTTATTTTATTTTTTAGCGAATCAGGCAGGGTATCTATTGTCAGTTCTCCATAAAAAGGATCAGCTTTTTTGGCCGGGACAGCCAGAATCTTAGTGTCAATTCCGGCCTCATCCTCCATTTCAAGCATGCCTATTACTATTGAGGGTATAACGCTGCCGGGCATTAGAGCCTGTTCACTTAAAACCAGCGCGTCAATCGGATCCCCGTCTTCGGCAAGAGTGTTTGGAATAAAGCCGTAATTAAACGGATAATTCATTGCCGTATATAAAAATCTGTCTACAAAAATTACTCCACTTTTTTTGTCCAATTCGTACTTTATGTTTGAATCTTTCGGTATTTCCACCAGAATATTGACCTCGCCTTGGTCGGGATTTTTGCCGATTGAAATTTTTTTAATATCCATTTTTCTCACCCCCTCTAAATATCCAGCGTTGCCATTTTGGCATTGCTTTGAATAAAATGTTTTCTCGGCGGAACCTCCTGACCCATAAGCATGGTAAAGACCGCGTCCGCTTCCTCCGCGTCCTCGATTGCTATCTGTTTCAAAATCCTGTTGACCGGATTCATGGTTGTTTCCCAGAGCTGGTCCGGGTTCATTTCTCCCAGCCCTTTATATCTTTGTATGTTTATATTGGTTTTTTTACCCGCCTCTATATTTTTAATCGCATTTTCCTTTTCTTCTTCCGTATAGGCGTAGCTGATATTTTTCCCGGATTGGATTTTATAAAGCGGCGGCTGGGCTATATAAAGATAGCCCTGTTTAATAATCTCCGGCAAATGCCTGTAAAAAAAAGTCAGAACCAGGGTTTCGATATGTTCTCCATCCACGTCCGCGTCTGTCATGATAATTATTCGATGGTATCTGAGTTTTTCAAGGTTTATGCTCTCCCCTATTCCCATGCCAAGAGCGATTATTAGGTTTTTAAGTCCTTCAAATTCAATTATCTTATCAAGCCGCGCGCGTTCGGTGTTTAAGATTTTTCCGCCAAACGGCAGTATTGCCTGGAATTTTCTGTCCCGTCCCATCTTAGCGCTGCCGCCTGCCGAATCCCCTTCCACTATATATAGTTCCGAAACTTTCGGATCTTTTTCCTGGCAGTCCGCCAGTTTTCCGGGAAGAGAGGAGCCTTCCAGTGCCCCTTTTCTTAAGATTGCCTCTTTGGCCGCCTTTGCCGCCAGTCTCGCCTTTGCCGCAAGATACACCTTTTCCAGTATTTTTCTTGCTTCCGATGGATTTTCTTCAAAATACATAGAGAGTCCGTCTTTGACAACCTGCATGACGATAGGCTGTATTTCCGAGTTTCCCAATTTCCCTTTTGTCTGTCCTTCAAACTGAATTTTATCCTGGGGCATTTTAACAAACACGACCGCGGTTAATCCTTCTTTTGTATCATCCCCTGTTATTCCGTCATCGTCTTTAAAGCTGCCGATTTTCTTGCCGTAGTCATTGATTGCCCGGGTTAGCGCCATTCGGAATCCTGTCAAATGCGTTCCTCCATTAATAGTATTAATGACGTTGACGTAGCTTTCCACGTTTTCCGCGTAGGTGTTGGTGTACTGCAGCGCGACTTCCACCTCTATCTCTTTTTCCTGCCTATTTATGTAAATAGGTTTATGAAGCGGATTTTTGGTTTCATCAATTTTTTCAACCAGTGAGGTTATTCCTCCTTCAAAATAATAATTAATTTCCTTAATCTCTTCTTTTCTTAAATCAATAAGATGGAAATAAAGTTTTGGGATAAGATATGCCCTTTCGCGGATCGCTTTTTTAACCGTCTCAAAGTCAAAATCTATGGTGGAAAAAATTTCAGCATCAGGCAGAAAGGTTACGGTTGTGCCGGTTTTGGAGGAGAGGGCATATGGTGTTTGGGAACTGGCTAAATCCATTTCCTTTACCTGGGTTTTCGGCAGGCCCCTTTCGTATTCCTGGCGGTATATCCTGCCGTTTCTTTTTACCTCGACCCATAGCCATTTTGAAAGGGCATTTACGACCGAGCTCCCAACGCCATGAAGCCCGCCGGATATTTTATAGGCGGACCCGCCGAATTTTCCCCCGGCGTGAAGCTTTGTCATAACTATCTCAAGGGCGGATTTTTTAAACTGGGGCATGATGTCAACCGGAATGCCTCTTCCGTCATCAATAACCGTTGCACTGCCGTCCTTGTTGATAAAAATCCAAACATTTTTGGCAAATCCGGCCAAACCCTCGTCCACCGCGTTATCTATAATCTCGCGCAGGGCTTCATGTAAACCAATGACATCGGTTGATCCGATATACATTGCCGGCCGTTTCCTGACCGGTTCAAGTCCTTCCAGAACCTGTATGTGGGCTGCCGAATAGTCCGAGGATTGGGTTTTGTTCTCTGCCATAAAAAGCTATATTATCATAATAACAAATACTTAGGCAATTTTCTATAGAAGTTTTTGAGAGATTCTATGAGATTTTGAGAAGGAAGTGTTCAATGGCCAGCCTGGGGTTAACATTGGTTGTTTTGATTAGGGTATAGATCTTCTGTCCCTCGGGCAGTATCATTTTGGCGAAATTCGTCTCTCTGTTTTTGATGAGTTCCGTTTCCGCTTCTTTTATCACCTGTTCAACAAAAATAAGCGCTGTTTCTTTGGTTTTTCCATTATCCTGGGCTAATTTCAGTTTTTTGTTAATATCCGCTGATAATACCGTATTCAGCTTTTCTTCAAACCCCTGTCCTTTTTCTTCCGATAATCTTTTTCGCTCGTCTCTGATTCTTACAACCTCGCATCTTGACACAACCGTCGGCAGCAGATTTTCAAGACTTTCGGCCAAAAGAACTATAAACGCGCTGTCGGGGGGCTCCTCAAGTGTTTTAAGAAGGGCGTTTTGAGCCTCGATTGTCAGAAGATCGGCATTTTCTATAACAACTATTTTTTTGTTTCCTTTGCCCGGGGTAAGAAAAATTGTTTCTTTAATTCTTCTTGCCTCTCCTATTCCGATAGAGCTCTCCCCCACTATTTTTGATACCTCAAACCTTGAAATCCCGTATTTTTCTCGGATTTTTTCTATATATTTTTGGCTTTTTTCTTTGCTGTTTGCGGCAATAAGGATACTCTTCATCTTCCTTGACAGTATAGTCTATTTTACGTATTATTTAAATAATGCCTACTGCTTACGCCAATAGCATTTCCCCTTCCGCGGCCGGGTCAGGCACGGAGGGTCCTAAGACTATTCTCGACATTCTTTTGTCGGAAAATTTAATAACCTCAGAAAAGTACCAGGAAATAAAGGTAAAAAGCATCAATGAGGAGAAGCCCTTGGATCAGATACTGGAATCGCAGAATATTGTTCCGGAGGAAAAAATAGTTGAGGCAAAAGCCAGGCTTTTGGGAATACCGTTTATTTCCTTATCCAACGCGACCTTTAATCCGCAGGCCTTAAGCTATGTGCCAAGAGCCGTTGCCGAGCGTTTTTCCATTATCCCCTTTTTCTTTGATGAACGCACCGGCACGCTGTTTCTGGCCATGAGCAATCCCGTTGATCTTGAGGCAGCCTCTTTTGTTAAACAAAGAACAGGTCTAAACGTTAAAACCTTTGCCGCCTCAAAATCGGATGTGGAATCGGCCATTTTTAAGGAGTACAGGCAGGAATTGGTCGGAGAAGTGGGGGCGGCCCTAAAAGAAACGGAAAACGTTACCCCTTCGGTAAAGACAATCAAAAGCAGTAATATCGCCCAAATTATTAAAGAAGCGCCTATCGCCAAGATTGTTTCAACCATACTGGAGTATGCTGTTACAAGCAGGGCCTCCGATGTGCATATAGAGCCTTTAGAAGACAGGGTAAGGGTTAGATACAGAATAGACGGTATCCTTTATGACAGGCTTAGTCTTCCCAGGGTAGTTCAGGAGTCTCTTGTCTCCAGGATAAAAATTCTATCCCAGTTAAAAATTGACGAGCATAGAATCCCCCAGGATGGAAGATTTAATTTTAAATTCGGGAGGGAGGAGGTTGACCTTCGTATCTCTATTCTGCCTACCGTGTATGGGGAAAAAATAGTCATGAGGCTTCTTAGAAAATCAGGAGGAGTTCCCACCCTGGCGGAGTTGGGATTGGAAGGGCCCAGTCTTAAAAATCTGGAAACCGCTATTCTTAGACCCCACGGCATTATTATAGTCTGCGGACCAACAGGGTCGGGTAAAACAACCACCCTTTACTCGGTCCTTTTTAGACTGAATACAACCAGGGTTAATATTATGTCGCTTGAAGACCCCGTGGAATACCAGATTCCGGGGGTTAATCAGGTTCAGATAAACCCGAATGTCGGGCTGACGTTCGCAACAGGGCTTAGGGCGTTTCTGCGTCAGGATCCAAACATTATTCTGGTTGGGGAAATACGCGATAAGGAAACAACCGAACTATCCCTGCAGGCCGCCCTAACAGGGCATTTGGTCTTTTCAACCCTTCACACCTCAAACGCGGCCGGGGCGCTTCCCCGTCTTCTGGATTTGGGAGCCGAAAGTTTTCTTTTGGCATCAACCATGAATGCCTTAGTCGGACAAAGAATTGTCCGCAAGACATGCTCATTCTGTAAAATTGCCTACTCCCCGCCCCCGGCCATCCTCGAAGAGGTCAAAAGCACCCTGGGTAGCCTTTTGCCGGACCCGACCGATTTAAAGTTTTATAAAGGCAAGGGGTGTTCCCAGTGCGAGAATTTAGGCTATATGGGCAGGATTGGTATTTTTGAGGTATTGCCTGTTAGCGAGCGAATTGCTAGACTTGTACTTGAACATCCGGATAGTGATACAATAGAAAAAGAGGCAATAGAGGAAGGAATGATTACGATGAAAAGGGACGGATACCTAAAAGTACTTAAGGGATTAACAACCATCGAGGAGGTAATAAGGGTTGCCCAGGAGTAAATATGAATATTCAGGATCTTTTAAGCTTAACAATTAAAAATAACGCTTCGGATCTTCATTTGCTTTCCTCTGTTCCGCCGGTTCTTCGCATAGACGGTTCCCTTTCGTATATAGGCAACCTGTCCCCCCTGACGGTCCGGGACATAGAGGCGATGGTTTTTTCCATTATTACTCCTGAGCAAAAAGAACTTCTGTCAACCAACAAGGAACTGGATTTTTCGGTTGGGTTTAGTCTTAATGAAACAACAGGCCGTTTTAGGGTCAACGCCTACTTTGAAAAGGGGTCTCTGGCTGTTGCCTTTCGTTTTCTCTCCTCAAGCATAAGGACGCTGGAGGAGTTAAAACTGCCAAAAGTGCTCCACAGCTTTGCCTCTTTAAAGCAGGGCTTGGTTTTAGTCGCGGGACCCACCGGTCATGGCAAGTCAACCACCCTTGCCTCAATCATTAACGAGATTAATTTAAACAAGGCCTCCCATATCTTAACCATCGAAGATCCGGTGGAGTATGTTTATCCAAAAGGGAAAAGCATAGTTTCCCAAAGAGAGCTTAGCATTGATACCCATTCGTGGGCGATGGCCCTTAGATCCGCGTTAAGGGAGGATCCTGATGTTGTTTTGGTTGGCGAGATGCGGGATCCCGAAACCATGGAGGCGGCCATCACCATCGCGGAGACAGGACATGTGGTCTTTTCAACCCTTCACACCAACTCCGCTTCGCAAAGCATAGACAGAATTGTCGGGGTTTTTCCTCCTTACCAGCAGCCCCAGATTAGAATTCAGTTAGCCGCCACTTTAAAGGGCATTGTTTCTCAGCGTCTGATGCCCCAGATAGCAGGCGGAAGGGTGCCGGCGGTTGAGGTTTTGGTCGGCACACCGGCTGTTGCCAGCAATATCAGAGACGGAAAAACCCATTTAATAGATTCTATTATTCAAACATCGCAGGACGCGGGCATGATTACCCTGGAATCAAGCCTTGCCTCTTTGGTTTTGGCAGGATCCATAACCTTGGAAATGGCAAGATCTTACGCTCTCCATCAAGAGGAACTCCTTAGAATGGTCGGTTAATTATGAGGTACTCGTATAAGGGAGTGACAAAAGACCAGAAAACAATTCAAGGCATAGTTGACGCGCAAAACAGGGAAGAGGCGGCGCTTTCCCTTAGGACCAGAGATATTCTCCCGATCAGAATTGACGCGAAAGAAGAAGAAAAATGGGAAAAGTATCTTCCTTTTTTTAAAAAGAGGGTAGGGTTTTCAGAGGTTGTTTTTTTCACGAGGCAGCTTTCTTCGATGATCGGATCCGGTCTGACCCTGATGGATTCTCTGCGTATTCTTAAAGAACAGGTTACGGGCGAGGCGATGATAGCCATGATTAACGGCATAATCAATGACGTGGAAAACGGAAAACCGTTTTCCGCCTCAATCGCCCAATACAAGGATGTTTTTTCTCCCATTTATGTTTCGCTTATTAAGGCGGCGGAGGTTTCCGGTCTTTTAGACAAGGTGCTTAAGAGGCTGGCGGACAATCTGGAAAAACAGCAGAAATTAAGAACCACCGTTAAGGCGGCCCTGATGTATCCGGCAATCGTTGTGATCGGCATGATAGTGGTGATGGCGATTATGATGATTTTTGTTATTCCCCAGCTGTCGGTGCTTTATAACAGTTTGAACGTTACCCTTCCCCTGCCCACCCTAATCGTGGTTAGCATTTCGACCTTCGCGATAAACTTCTGGCCAATTGTCTTGGGCACGATAGCCCTTGTTATTTTTGCCTATAAAAGATGGAGGGCCACAGAAGGAGGGCTCTATATAATTGACAATTTTCTTTTAAGGATTCCCATTTTCGGAGAAATCACAAGGGATTCCATACTAACCGAATTTTCAAGAACCTTTGGGCTTTTGGTTGGCAGCGGAACATTGGTTGTTGACGCCTTAAATCAGGTTTCAAACACCACCGGCAACGTGCACTATAAAAACGCGATCCTCAATGTTTCAAGAAGGGTTGAAAAAGGGGTGAGCGTTGGGGATGCGATGAGTGCCTATCCCCTTTTCCCCCCGATTCTTGTCCAGATGGCAAAAATAGGAGAAGAGACAGGAAAACTTGACGAGTCGCTTCTTAAAGTGTCTGAGTATTTTGAAAGAGAGCTTGACCAAAGGGTAAAAACCCTGACAACCGCCATGGAGCCTTTTATTCTGGTTGTTTTGGGGATAGGCGTCGCGTTTTTGATCATTTCCATAATAACGCCTATTTATAGTATTATGTCTTCAATCAAATGAAGGCTTAAGTAAAAAACTTATAGGATATTGACAAGTAAAAAAAAATATGGTTTGCTATTTATAGGCAGAATTTATTTTAAATGAAAATAGTTTCTAAAACCCGAAAACATCTTTTTCTCTCCAAGGGCTTCACCTTAATTGAACTTTTAATCGTCATCGCCATCTTGGGTATTTTGGCAACCGCTGTCCTTTCGGCCATAAACCCTGTCGAGCAGATCAACAGGGGTAGAGACACGGGAACCCAATCTGACGCGGAGCAGCTTCTAAACGCTATTCAAAGATTTGATGCCAGTAAGGGGTATCTGCCGTGGCAGACTGGGGCGAGTGATTCCATATTAGGCACCGGGTCTGGATGTTCAAGCAGCTCCTGCACAGGCTTTACAGGTATTGTCGGCGGCGGTACGCCAGCCTATGATCCGGCTAATTCAACATCTCCTACGGCTCCAACTTTCGCAAGCGGCTACGCAAGCGCTTGGACAGTTGACGGAGTTGCTTTTGATAGCACCGCAACGGTGGGAGGGGTTGGAAGCAGCGTATTGGATGTGTTGGGTTCGGGTACAGGAGGGGAACAAGAGCTCTTGAACTCTTTTTTGCAGAGGATTACGGCGCCTGGATATAACACACTGTATGTTTTCAATGATGGAGCGACAGGAGCTTCTACCTATGTGTGTTTTGTTCCTCAATCAAGTTCCTTTAAACAAGCGGCTCTAACAAGATGGAACGGGGGAACCAGTTGCGGCGGGTCTACGTGCACAACCAAGGGGGTTCCCACGGACTTAACCTCACAGGGAACGTTGTTGCTCGGCTCAGGTAGCGACAATAAAAATGCCCTCGATTGTCTTCCGTAAGCACGTTTTTCCTCCCCGAGTTCTGTCCTTGTTATTTCCTTTTTGGCATAAACCGCAGGTAGAGAATGAATCCTGTTAAAATAATAAGGGGTATGATAAGCAGGATAAAATAACCGTGATGTCCGTGAAGCAATTTCAGTATCCTTGGTCCGAGCCTCTGCCCAAGAGAAAGATAAAAAAGAATCCAGAAGACAACGGAAACAAAAGTGCTTAGAATAAATGTTCGGTATCTAACCTCTGACATACCCGAGAAAATAGTGATCGGAATCCGAAAGCCCGGTATATGGCGGCCGAATATGATCACCCACACACCGTATTTTCTAAATTTTCCCTCGACAGTTAACAGTTTTTTCTCATTCAGATGAAGGTATTTCCCGAATTTTAAAACAATGGCCTGTCCATAGACCGCGGACAAATAATACAGGATTGAGGCGCCGATCACCACAGATAAAAGCAGCAGGGCAAAGGCAAGGGCGTAGGAAATCGCTCCTTTTGAAACAAGATAGCCGGCATAGGCTATATCAATATCCCCGGGAATGGGCAGGGGAACACCCGCTTCTTCCAGAAGAAGCGCGAGCATTGGGGCGAATATACCGTTATGAACGATAAATGCCCCCAGCCAGTCAGTGAAGGGGTCAATCTGGTTAAGTTCAAAAAACGGGAAAAAATGATTAAACATAACAGGCCGCAGATTTTATTCCTTATTAAAGCAGGTTTTATATAGTTTTGTCAAAAAAGACAAAGACTAAAAGCGTAACTCCCCTAGCCACTTCCAAAGTGGGATAAAATTAAGTGTTATATCCTCTGTGGTTGTTTCTTTTTCAATGTCCCAGGTTATAACTTTTCCAGATGAGAGATGAAGTGATCTGGCGGCTTTTATTAAAGCCTTGGTTTCTCTCTCCGGCATATCCGGAAGCGTTTCCGCGAAGGTAACTTGAATAAGTTCCTCAACGGATTTGTTGTTCGTAACAACAAAATCCACCTCATTGCCGAAGTAATCTTTCCAGTAAGTTGTCTCATATCGTGGATCCCACACCGCACGTATATGTAATTTTTGAAAAACCGCTTGCTCTATCAAATGGCCGAGGTTTTCCGACAATCTAGTACTAAACTGCGAAGTAAAGTAATTGTCTATTAAGTAAGACTTTTTAACTGTTTGAATCCTTTCTCTAACACTTCCCGAGAATACTTCTACTCTTGAATGAAAATATGACCAGTCCAACCATTGCATGTAACGAATAACAGTTGCCTTGCTTATGGTATGCCCCATACTCTTTAATGAGTTGGCCAGCTTTGAGTAGGTATAACTTATGGTATTTGGCAAAAGCCTGAGTAGGTCTGAAAATGCTTCTTTATTCCTTAAGTTGTACCTTTCTACTATATCCCGATCAACAAAGGAGGAGAAATAATCTGAGAGAATCAACGGGCGTAGTCCCTCATCTGCCAAGACTATCTCTGGCAGGCCTCCAAAGGTAAGATATTCTCTGAGCAGGTTGAGTATCTGAGCATGAATTAAACTGTTTTTATCTATTTCTCTAAATCGCAAAAATTCGTTCCAATTGAGCGGAAATACAGGAACTGTTATGGTTTGACCACGCAGCTCTGTTGGAATCTCTCGTGAGGAAAGTTTCGAAGATGAACCCGATAAAATAAGTCGGTGTTTAGTGGTTTCATTTATTCGACGGGCCCAGGTGCTCCAATCTGGAATTTCTTGTATTTCATCCATCAAAATCACAAATGGTTCATTTCCTTTAAGCTCCACTATTGTCTCTATCAGGCGACTAAGCGTTTCTGTCTTCTTTGGCACTCTTTCGTCCTCAAAGTTTATATAGACGCATTTTTCTTTGCCATGCTTTTGAGCGAAATCCAAAAGCGTGAAGGTCTTCCCTGCCCTTCTGAATCCCACTACTGATATTATTTTCTTGACGTTAGGATCAAAATACGACATTAGGCTAACGTCTCTGGGTTTTATTGCCGGCAATGGGTCGCTCCACCATTTTTTGAGTAAATCATTCAAAACTTGTTTCATATTCATCTTTCTATGATACAATATTAGCTAAGATTGTTTTATAATATCATCATTATACAACAGTTGTCAACTTCGATTGTTTGACAAAGGTTAATTTTTGGTGTTTAATAAAAATGGATTTATGCCAAGAATAATTGAAACAAATCCAAAAATTTTAGGAGGGCAGCCTGTTATAACAGGAACAAGGATCCCCGTGGCGCGAATTGTTGCTTTAGTTGTTCAAGGGTATAAGTTAGAAGATTTTAAGAAAGAATATCCCTATTTAAATATAACCAAAAATGACCTTTTAACCATATTTAAGTATTATCAAAGGCAACTTGCGTAAGAATAAATCTCCCAGGAAATTACGGCGCAAATTTAGACTTTTGCTAGATTCAGCTTTTGCAAAGCCGGAATATTTTCCGAAACTTAGCAAGAAAGCAAACTTAATTCACGCTGTTCATGATTTAGGTTAAGTAGCTTTAAAATGATTATCTTTTTTGTCTTTATTCTGGGTTTTTGCGTCGGTTCTTTTTTGAATGTCGTGATTGATCGTCTGCCAAAAAACGAGTCAATTATCAAGGGCAGATCGTATTGCGACTCGTGCGGGAAGAAACTTTTGTGGTACGACATGGCTCCGATCCTGTCTTTTTTCTTTTTAAGAGGAAAATGCCGTTTCTGTCATAAAAAAATCTCAATTCAGTATCCCCTAGTTGAGTTTTTGACCGGGATTCTGTTTGTTTTGACAACCTTTTTCGTAGTCAATAATTTTCAATTCTCAATTTTCAATTCTCAATCAATTTTAAATTCTTTAATCCTTAATTCTTTATCATTAATCATTCTCTTATATTATCTTTTTATAGTTTCTTCTTTGGTTGTTATATTTTTTACGGATCTTAAATATGGAGTTATCCCCGACAAAGTTGTTTTTCCCGGAATCCTGATTTCGCTGGTTTACCTATTCTTGATTCATAATTCATTATTGCCGATTCGTTTTATCGCCTCCGCCGGGGCCTTTTTGTTTCTTTTATTCCTGCATTTGATAACCCGGGGCAGGGGCATGGGCATGGGCGATGTTAAGTTTTCCTTTTTGATGGGGCTTTTTTTGGGCTTCCCTAAAATTGTTTCGGCTTTTTACATAGCCTTCTTGACAGGAGCCGTTTTTTCTCTCATACTGGTTCTATGGAGGAAAAAGAAGTTTCGGGGCACGACGATTCCTTTTGGTCCTTTTCTGGTTTTTGGAACCCTAACAGCCTTTTTCCTGGGAGAAAAATTCATCATAACAGGCGTTTTAAATCAGCTTACGGCTCTTTTCTGATTCCAAAAAAGGCATCAGGCGCGGGCGGATTTACCCTGATCGAGCTTTTGGTGGTGGTTGCTATTTTGTCTCTTTTAACGGTTACTCTTTTGGTTACCCTTAATCCCCTTGTCCAGCTGCAAAAAGCAAAAGACGGCGCAAGGAAATCGGATCTTGCCCAGATTCAAAGGGCCTTAGAAACCTATTATCAGGATCATGGCCGCTATCCCTCAAGCAACACAAGCTATCAGATAATGGGCGATTCGGGTCCTGTTGGTTGGGGCAGTTCCTGGCAGCCCTACATTAATGTTCTGCCCCAAGATCCGGGCGGGAAAACCTATGTCTATTATAGTCCTTCTCTTGACAATGGACAAACCTATTATTTATATGCTAGTCTGGATAGAGGGGCTCAGGATCCGCAGGTTTGTCAAAATTTAAATTTGAGCACTGGAGAATGTCCGAGTATCGCGTCAAATGGTATTAAGCAGGATGCCTGCGGAGGGCCATGCGATTATGGGGTGTCGAGCCCGAACGTAAGCCCGTAGGGGGAATTATGAGCCAGGAATTAAAAATTAAGAAGAATGGGTTTACTCTAATAGAGCTTTTGATCGTGGTTGCCATCATCAGTATTCTGGCAGCGCTTTTGATGGCAAACTTTATCGCGGTTAGGCAAAGGGCGCGGGACGCGCAGAGAAAAGCGGACCTTCGGCAAATGCAATCCGCCGCGGAAATGTATAGGTCTGACTATGGATCTTACCCGACAGCCATTCCCAACTGTTCCCCCTCCAACTGTTCCCAACAGGGTTGTTCTCCCCCTTCCTTAATGGATGCGAGCTGTACAAAACAGACATATATGGCCAGGGTTCCCCAGGATCCTGCGGGCTCGGGTTATTGGAATGGCGGCTATTACTGGTACACCTCAAACGGTTCGACTTACACGCTTGGCGCCTGTCTTGAAAACACAAATGATGGTGACCCGCATGACACTACGACAAATCCCGATCTCAACGAGGGAAATTGCCCAACCAAGTTCTATTTTGTTTTGACGAATCCATGATTTTATGTCCTGCTGTTTTTTAGACACCCGACTTTTTAAAAAAAAAGGGTTCCCTGTCCCTCTCCAAGGTTTTACCCTGATCGAGCTTTTGGTTGTTTTTTCGGTAATGGCGATTTTATCAATTATCGGCATTGCCGCGTTTGTTTCCTATAGCCATGAGCAGGCGATTAATTCCGCGGTATTAGACGTTAAAAATATGCTTCAGACCGCCAGAGCCGATGCCCAGTCGCAGATAACAGTGGATAGCAACAATAATCCTCTCTGTGTGAATTCTTCTCTGGCCGGTTACAAGGTTGTTATCTGTGATTTGAGTCAATCCGGCTGTCCAAGCGGCAAAACGAGCGGCTATGAATTATATCCTGTCTGCTCCTCGGGCACTCCCGTGACCGTGCCGGTTAAGAGCAATGAACTGCCCCCAAACATATCATTTGACTCGACCATTAATTCCAATAATCCGACGGTCTCATTTATGTTTAACGTGCTTAACGGTTCTGTTAGCTTTTTTGATAAAAATGGCCTGCCTGAGGCCGTCCCATCGGAAGAAATCGGTATTAAAAGCGTTTATGACAGCAAGACAAGAATTATAACTATTGCTCCGGATGGTTCGATAAATGTTCAATAAGGTATGGGAGAAAAAGGACAAACAATTATCGAGGCCTTGGTTGCTTTAGGCGCGTCGGTCGCCATTATTGCCGTTGTGGTAATTGCGGTAACATCGTCTTTAAATAATACCCTATACAATAAAAACCAGAATCTGGCAACCCAATACGCCCAGCAGGGAATGGAGATTGTGCGCCAGATTAGAGATAATAATTGGGCGGCCTTAAAGGACCTTGGCGGGAATCCCGCTAAATATTGTTTGGACGCCGGTCAAAAAACCCTGCAGCATCCCTCCGACGATAAGGATTTAAGCTCTTCCGGCTGTGCGAAGCAAAGCCAAGGACTGAATCCTACTCCTTCTAATCTTCCTCCTTTTGCCAGGGAAGTTGATATTAATTCTTCCTCCGCTGATTGTCAAACTACGGGTTTAAGGGTTACGGTGATCGTTTCCTGGACCGACGGCAAGTGCCCGACCAGTCCTTATTCTGATGTTTACTGTCATAAAGTAGCCCTGAGTTCTTGTTTTTCCGATGTGGTGAATACCAATACCCTGCCGACACCATGAAGTTAAAAATTACAAATTTCAAATTACAAATTTCAAATTCTTTAGGCTACACCCTGATAGAGCTGTTGGCGGTGATGGCGGTTTTGGTGGTGGTGGGAGCGGTGGTGGGACAGATATTGTTTTCGGTCCTAAGAGGAAATAATAAGACGAATACGCTTTCAAGCGTTAATCAAAATGGCAGCTACGCGATTTCGCAAATGTCTAAGATGATCAGGAATACCCAATTTTTTAACGGTGTCAGCATAGACGGCAGTACATATATTACGGATTGTGTTACTTCGTCAGTAGGAGCTTTAACACCTACCCCGACGCCTGAAACTTACAAATCTTTGAAAATAACGTCTTTTGATGGAGGCGAAACAATTTTTTCCTGTGATTTAGCCTCTAGCCCCCCGACCATTTCCTCAAACAGCGCTTCGCTTTTGGATACCAACGCGGTTGAGATTGATATGTCCTCTTCCAATCCCTGTTACTTTACCTGCTCGCAGGATAGTTTTTCCGGCTCAACCCGCATAGGAATACACTTTAGTCTTAAAGAGTTCTCTAATTCCGGGGTTACCCCGATTGAGGAAAAAAGCGCCTCCGCCGTCTTCGACACGTCTGTTATCTTGCGAAACCCTTCCAGATAATTTTATTGGGGTGTTGACAGTTAGGGGTGGGCTTGATAATCTTTAAGTATGGAGAAGGAAAAAGGACAAACGCTTCTAATCGTAGTGTTGGTTATGGTGATTGCCTTAACCGTTATTCTTTCTTTAGCCGCCCGCTCAGTCGTTAATCTCAGAAACTCCAACGAAGAGGCAAGTTCGCAGAAAGCGCTCTCCGCGGCAGAGGCCGGGGTGGAAGAGGCGCTTCAAAACGCCATTTGCGTCTCTTCATGTCCTACGGTTAGCGGTTCAATAAATAGTAATACCTTTAGCACTAATATAGAGAGCCTTCCTTATCCGTCCAAAGAATTTTTATTCAACAACGGTGATGTGGTCGCGAAAGACGACGGAGCCGATCTTTGGCTGATTGATCATAACAAGGACGGCAGTCTTAATTATGCCAGCGGCTGGCAGAGCGTGGGCGGGAGTCCCTCCCTAACCTTTTATTGGGGCACGCCCTCATCCGATGCTTGTTCCTCCGCCGCTTTGGAGTTAATAGTTTTATCGGAAAATAACGCTTCCTCCGATAACGGCGCTTCTGTAAAATCCGATAGGTATATCTACGATCCTTGTTCTTCCTCTTCCCGAAGACCGGGCAATAAATTTTCATCTCCCCTTTCGGGGGGAACTGTTGCCGGCCAGTCATTTAGCTACTCCGCGACAATAAATATTCCCAATAACTCCGGAATCCTGGTTAGGGCTCTTCCCTACTACGCCAATTCTCCGATAGGGGTTGCGGCCGGATGCTCCACTGGCCAGAATTGTTCCCTGCCCTCCCAGGGGAACGCGATTACCTCAACCGGAACCTCAGGCAAGACCACAAGAAAGATTACTATTTTTAGGGGTTACTCGGAACTGCCGACTGAATTTTTTCCGTTTATTCTGTTCTCGCCTTAAACTATGAAACAACTGCCTTTCGGTTTGGACATCGGAGTATCCACTATTAAAGCGGTTTGGCTTTCGCAGTCAGATAACGGATTTATGCTTAACGCCACCAACATGGTTCCGACTCCTGCCAAAGGCATGCTTTCCCAATCCCCTCTGGATCAGGAAGAGATGGCGCGCGCTATACGAGGCATGGTTTTAGAGGCCCAAATCAAAACAAAGTACGTAAACATCGCCCTGCCCGAAAATCAGGTTTACACAAGGGTTATAGAGATGCCTTTTCTCTCCGACAAGGAGTTGTCCTCGGCGATATATTGGGAAGCGGAGCAGTATATTCCTCTTCCTCCCTCAAGCGCGATATTCGACTATAAAATATTGTCCAGATCCGAGAATCCAGAGGAGCCTTCCAAGATGCGGGTTTTACTGGTCGGCGCGCCTACCAGTTTAGTTTCTTCGTACCAAAAGGTAGTGGCTATGGCGGGATTTAGTGTGGCAGCCGCGGAAACAGAGGTATTGGCAACGACAAGGTCCCTTATTTATCCTTTAAGTTCGGATCAGAACCAAAATCTTCCCGCAACCATTATTATAGGCATTGGAACCCTAATTACCTCTCTTATTATTGTTAAAAACGGGGTTTTGGTTTTTACCTACACGATTCCCTTGGGAGGAAACGCTATTAGCCGGGCCATAGCATCCGATTTTGGGTTTACCATGGAACAAGCAGAGCAGTATAAGAAAGCGTATGGAGTTTCAAAGAAGAATTTGGAAGGAAAAATAGGCAAGGCAAGCGAACCGATCCTGACGTCAATTTTATCAGAGGTAAGAAAGGCCATAGCCTTCTATAAGGAAAGGTACAAAGAGGATTCGGTTATACAGCAGGTTATTTTATCCGGCGGCAGCGCCAGGCTCCCCGGTTTAGATGTCTTTTTCGCGGAAAACCTGGGAATTGAGACTGTTGTCGCCAACCCCTGGAAGGCGCTTGAGAGTCAGCAGGTTCCTAAGGAAATATTGGATAATTCTTCCGAGTATTCCATAGCGGTAGGTCTTGCGATGAGGGGGTATGACTAAGGAAATTAATCTTCTTCCTTTGGGGAGCAGGCCGGGTCATAATAAAAAAAGGGGGCTTATCTTATTTAGATGGATCTCCTTTAGTTTTCTTATTTTGGTGGTTGTTTCATCGCTAATAAGTCTTATTCTAAATTATTTCTCGCCGATCCCCGCGTTAAAAAACAGGGAGGTTTCTCTTTTGTCCGAATTCGCGCCTCTAAACAATAAAATCGCTAAATATTTATATCTTAAGGATAGGATAACAAAGATAAAAACAATCTTCGCAACCAGAGGGTCTTTGTCTAAGGACGTTAATTTACTAGAAACCCAGTTGCCCTCCGGCTTATCTATCAACTCTTTGTCTATAGATAAAAAGAAGGTAAATGTTACAGTAAGCGCTTTCTCTCTTGTACCAGTTAGTATTTTTCTGGATAAGATCGTTAAACTAACGGCGAGCGGAAAAGCTTTTTCCAGCGTGTCCCTTTTAAGCTTAGGTCTAAATCCATTGTCGGGCAATTATTCTTTAACACTTAGTCTTGATTTTTTATGAAAAGACAATTTACCTTCGACAGAAGCAGTTTTCTTATTTTATATAACCAGTATAGGGAGTATCTTGTTTCCAGCATTTTTTTGGTTCTTGGTCTGCTTTTGCTTTTATTTTTGACTATTCCTTCCATGCGCAGCTTAATGGCGGAAAAAAGGCAGGAAAAAGAGTATAAAACAAGGATAGAGACTATGCAGAATAACCTGCGGTTTATGGAGCTTCTTGATCCCCGGCTTCTGGATTCTCAGGTTAAACTTGTTTCTTCTGTTCTTCCCCCGGATAAGGATTTTGTTTTGATATTAAATGCCATTGCGGAAAGCAAAGGCAACACCGGGGTATCGCTTGGCGATTTTTCTTTTCAGGTTGGTTCCCTGGCAACCCGTTCCGCCAGTGTTCCCGGCCTTCCCGCGATTCCGGTTAAACTTACGGGGCAGGGAAATATAAAAAATATTGAGAGTTTACTTGCCAATCTGGAGCAGACGGTACCGATTTCGGAGGTGAATACGATTCAAATAAGCGGACAGTCGGCAAGTTTTACTGTTAACTTTAATTATCGCCTAAAGAGTCAATTGCCTTTTAACCCCAACCTGCCAATACAGCCTTTATCAAAGGGAGAGGAAGCGGTTCTTAATAAAATACGTTCATGGCACACCGGGACATCGAATAATTTGCCAAACCCTTCCTATAATAAGCGCCAACAATCTCTTCCGGCGAGTTCCAGCTCATCGGCGTTTTTCTAAGCCTGAAAAAGTCAAGCTGTGCTTTTCTCTCCACCGCCGCACTTCTTTATGGTTGCCCGAGAGTAAGATTTTTGGCACCCTTAGGTTTTTATAAGTCCTTGGTTTTGTGTACTGCGGATGTTCAAGGTAGTCGGGAGAGATAGAGAAAGATTCATTTTCTGTTGCTTCTTTCTTAAGCACGTTCTTGATAAGACGGACAACGGAATCCGTTATAAGCATAGCCGGTATTTCTCCGCCTGTTGTTATAAAGCTTCCTACCGATATTTTTCCGTCAATAAATTTGTTTATTCTTTCATCAACCCCTTCATAATGTCCGCAAACTAAAATAAGATGTCTTAATCCGGAGAATTCTTTGGCTCTTTTTTGATTAAAACCTTTACCGCGGGCATCAAGCAGTATTACCTTTTGGCTCCTTTTGGATAACTTATCCTTTGCCTTTTCTATGGCTTTTTCTAACACGTCAACCCTCAAAACCATTCCCACGCCCCCTCCATATGGTTTATCATCAACTATTTTATGTTTCCCGATGCCAAAATCACGAATGTTTACCAATTTAATATCCGCAAGTTTGTTTTTCTCCGCGTGTTTTATTATGGAATGACTGAAAGGACCGGAAAACATTTCCGGAAAAAGAGTGAGGATTGTGATTTTCATATCCTAAGAGGAGAATTCCTGGAGGGTAATGTTGACTCTTTTGTTTTGTTTAACCGCCGGTATTTTCATGACGTTTCTGATGGATCTTATAATCTTTCCCTGCTTGCCGATAAGCCTGCCCATCTGATCCTGAGGGGCTTTTACGGTAAGGGTTATAAACCCGTTGTTTTCTTCCTCTTCTATTTCTATTTTTGTTGGGTCATCCGCTATTGATGACACTATAAAATTAAGTATATTTTTCATGATTCAACAACCCTTCTGGCGGTAGGGGTTAGCTTTGCTCCTTTGGAAATCCAATAGTTTACCCTTTCCAGATTAATTTTTTTATCTTCCTTATTTAGATATTTATGGTAGTGCCCCAGTTCTTCAACAGGTTTGCCGTCCCGGCGCTGTCTTTTTTCGGCGACAACAATCCTGTATTTTGCCTCCCCCTTTTTCCCTATTTTTGTTAATCTGATAGCAAGCATAAGCTTATTATAGCATCTCTATTTCCCACTCTCAAGCTTTATTTAGTTTACGCAGTGCTTTTTCGGCCGCCTCTTCTTCGGCTCTTTGTTTTGATTTACCCTTTCCTTGTTCTATTAACGCGTTTTGAACATAAACCCCGACAGTAAATAATCTTTCATGGGCCGGGCCTTCTTCGGCAAGAACCTTGTAGACCGGGGCGTTTTGTTTTTTTGCCTGCACAAATTCCTGGAGAAGACTCTTGGGATCCTTGAGCGTATTTTCCCGAGCCAAAACAGATGTTTTTTCCAAAAGCACCGACCTGAGAAATGTTTCAACAGTTTCTATTCCCCGATCCAGATAAAGCGCGCCGACAAAGGCTTCGAAACTGTCCGCAAGAAGTGATTCGTTTTCCCGCCCGTTGGATTCTTCCTCTCCGCGGGAAAGTTTAAGAAGAGAGCCGAAATTCAGCTGTCTGGCTACAGAGGCAAGAGATTTTGTGTTAACCAGCAAAGAGCGGAGATTAGTTAGTTTGCCCTCGTTAAAATTGGGGAACAAGGCGAACAGGTGCCTTGACACGATAAAAGATATAATGCTGTCGCCCAAAAATTCCAGTCTTTCGTTATTCTCTAATTTCTCCCTGGCTTCATTCAAGTATGACCGATGGGTAAAGGCCTGATCAAACAGTTTTTTATTTTTAAAGTTTGGAAGATTTTTCATAGGAAATAATAGCGCCTAGGGCTCCGTTTACAAAGGAAGGGCTTGTTTCGCCGCCAAATTCCTTAGCCAGTTCAACGGCCTCATCTATGATTACCTTTGGCGGTTCCTTTTTTTCTATCATCAGCTCAAACACGGACAATCTGAGTATCGCCAGGTCAACCTTGTTAATTTTATTAATCGGAAATTGTTTTGCCGCCCTTTTTATATACTTATCTATAATATCTTTTTTTAAAAAAATATTCCTTGTTTTTCTATCCGTTCTTTGGTCATAGAAATCAATTTTATAAAGCTCCTGGACTGTTTCCTGTCGTTTTTTATGCCGGGGATCAAGAGATGTTTTCATTAAGAAGGTTTTTCTTTTTTTGACTTTTCTTTTACCAAGACTATTTGCCTTCCATCATACCAGCCGCATGCGCCGCACAGCGTATGGGGCAAAACATTAGCATTGCAGTTTGGGCACTTGGCCGGCTTTTTAATTTTAAGCGCGATATGCGATCGTCTTTTTCCCTGCCTTTGGCGCGAGTGTCTTTTTTTTGGCTCCTGTGGCATAATATAGCTATTTTACTCTATTTGCCGTCTTTACGCAACATATGTGTGAAAAGGGTATTGGGCCAGCAACAAAACTGGATTTTAGATAAAATATGTTCGTAAAGCGAATCTATATTGCTCCAAAAATAATCGTTTTACATGGTAAAGACTATTGGTTTCAAAAAAGAGGATTAGCGCTGATTTATATTCATTCTCGTCAATGCTTCTATACGACAATGGAAAAAGATCGTAGGCAAGAAGGAGCGCGTTGGTAAACATCCGGGCTGTTCGTTTGTTCCCGTCAGCAAACGGCTGAATATAGGCAAGCATGCTCCCAATGATTAAAGCTTTCTCTAGCGGATAAGTGATTTGATTAACTAATGTAATTGTTTTTTCTAGGGCTTCTTTAATTTGCCATTCATTATCGAGCGGCCGGTAGGTTGTTCCTGTAATGCCGACTGGTTGTTTGCGAATACCGCCGGTGATAGATAACTCTTTAATGAGAACATTATGAAGCTGCGTTATGCTCTCGAGGGTTACCGTTTTAAAATCATTCTTATGTTCAAGAATGGTTTTAAAGGCATCTTTGTGGTTTAGGATCATAATCGCTTCTTCTTTCGAATGGCCTCGCGCTTCTCGGCTTTCTTTGATTAATGTTTCCGTCTCAAGGAGTGTGTAGGTGTTTCCTTCAATCCGGGACGACTTCCAGGAGAGCTCGATCATAAAACGTTCTAATTCTTGTTTGACGATTGTTTGATCAAGTTTCTCTATTGATCCGGTAAATGCGCGGCGGATCGTTTGGAGATCTTCCCGTTCGTTTGGGAAAATAAGGTTATTAAGATGGAGAAAAACCTCAAAATTAAAAGTATTTTTCACACTCTTTCGCTCATCCGGCTCCAGTCGGAAATATTGGACTAAATCAACTTTTTTTAACAAAGGATGGGGCGAAGCCGAGCGGTAAGCCGTGCTTGGTCCATTTCCCTTAGCAGCGATTTGTTTTTTAACAAGAAGCAGTTTTAAGTCTCTGGCGAATGTTGCTTTTGAAGCGGGATAGATAGCAGAAAGCAGCTTGGCAATTTGTTCTCGCGATAGTTCCTCGTTTTCCGCAAGGAGATTGATTATCGCCCTCTGTCTCGGAGTGAATCTTATCGTCTCATTCATATACCTATACCGTATCATAATAAGACGATAAGCGCAACAGCCAGTCTTACCTAATACAAAATGATACTGTAGAGAAACGATTACCTAACCGAAAGATGAGACAAATCATCTGGTAAAAAAGAACGCGAATTGCCATACTAACTGGTGTCATGCAAATTACTATGGACGATTCG
>JAMCXO010000026.1:0-11239 GCA_023473545.1 Patescibacteria group bacterium
GACGTGCAAAAAGCCTATGTGTATGCATAACGGGTAACAGAGGGCAAAAAACTTCTTCTTACTGCCAATTATCTTCGGATAATTCCTCTTTTTGTGCGTTTTAATTCTTTAGAATGCAATGGCACTGGTCAAAACCCGCGGTCCATTTTTACTAACCGCCACGGTCCTCTCAAAGAGTCCCGACAGGCTTTTATCCTTGGTTGAAATAGTCCAGCCATCGGAATTGTCATAGGAAACATCGCTTTCTCCCATATTATAAATAACCTCAACCGCTATAACCATGTTTTCCTTAAGAAGAGGGGTATTTTTGATATTCCGATTGAGATATCCCGGCACCTCCGGCTCTTCGTGGAGTTCCCGTCCCACCCCATGTCCGACCAAACTCCTCACCACCGAATATCCCTCCCCCTCTACAATATCCTGAATGGTCTTTGAAATATCGCCAACCCTATTGCCAAGGCTTGCCTTTTTAATTGCTTCATCAAGCGCCTTCTTCCCTGCCGTCAAAAATCTATCAACTTCGTCCGAGTTTTGAGTTTTGCCTGCCCGCCGAAGCCTTGGCGAAGGCGGGAATTTTAACTCCTGAACTCGCACTGTCTGTGCGGCATCCGTATGAAACCCCTTGTAAAAAACCCCACAGTCAATCCCCGCCACATCGCCCTCTTTAAACCTATAGGCGGTTGGAATCCCGTGCACGACTACATCATTGGTCGAAACACAAATTGTGTGTTTATATCCCGGCACTCTCTTAAACCCGGGCTCTCCCCCTTTTTCCCTGATAAGTCTTTCCGCCAGGCCGTCCAGCTCCAATTCCGAAACGCCGGGTTTTATGTTTTTCAGAACCTCGGATAAGGTCTCCGCCAAAATCCCGCCGCCTCGAGCCATGATCTTAATTTCTTCCGGAGTTTTTATATTAATCATTTGAAGAAAAAGATGTGCCTAAACGCGTTAACAGGCTATCTATCTTTGTGTAAAGCAGCTTAATATCATCTTTATTATTTTCGATTAAATAGTCGGCGATTGCGATTGGTCCTCCCTTGTCTAAATTCTCAATCTCGGCAATGTCCCGTTTTCTCGCTTCTTCAAGACTTAATGGACGAATCTTACGGCCTGCCAGCCTTTGGTATCTAATCTCCGGCTCGGCAAAAATATGCACCAATTTAATACCCTGATAGTATTGACTTAGCAAAATATATTCTTCCCAGGAATAAAGCCCATCTATTACAACCGCATCATTTGTTTCCAATAATCTGTCTATTTTGGGCTTAGATCTTATGGCATAGGCGGCCATGCCCAGCTCTTGACGAAGTTTTTCTCGAAACGCCCTCTCATTATCCGGGGTTAATTCTTGACCAAGATTTCTGATCCCTTCGTCTGTTACGTCCCCAAATCGCACAAAGGGAAGATTCTTTTTTCTAAGATAAAAGACAGATTCCGTTTTGCCGGCCCCGGGCATGCCGACTAAACACAGCACCAATTTATTCCTGTCCAAAATCTCTTTATCTTCAAGTTTTTTCATCGCTGCCTTTGCCAAGTTTTTCCATGATCTCCCTATGTATCTCCTCAATTGATTTCTCGCCGTCAATTTCAATCAATTGGCCTTTCTTTCGGTAGTAATCAAGGACCGGCTCTGTCAATTCATGAAAAAGCCCAATCCGCTTTCTTATAGCCATCAATGTTTCATCCTGGCGGACTTCGCCGTTTCGGTAAGAAAGCCGCCACAGGGCTTCTTTGTCGGAAACCTTTAAATAGATAACCTTATCTATACCGTTTACAAAAGCCTCTGCCTGTTTAAGGGTCCTCGGGAACCCATCCATAATATAGCCTGATTCATATTCCTCCCGTTTTAAATATTCGCTGACTATCTGAAGCGTTTTCTCATCCGGTATCAGATAACCGGCATTTATCACCTCTTTTATATAGCGGCCTAAAGAAGTTTTCTCCTTTGACATTTCCCTGAAAATATGACCCGTAGAAAGATAGGGAATATGTAATTTTTCCGATAAAAGATTACCCTGGGTTGACTTGCCTGCTCCTTGTATGCCGATCAATATAATCTTCATCTCAGCTGAATTTATCGTAACTTCTCATTACTACCTGCGCCTCTATTGCCTTTAAGGTCTCCAGCACAACCGAAACAACTATCAATATGCCTGTTCCGCCCAGCAAAAGATTTTGAACACCTGTCAGAAGCCTGGCAATGGTCGGGAAAATGGCTATTATGCCCAAAAATATCGCTCCTGCCAGGGTTATTCTGGTTAAAATATAATTTAAGTATGAGCTGGTAGGGTTCCCCGGGCGGATACCCGGAATAAAGCCTCCGTATTTCTGTATCTCTTCTGCTATTTTTTTGGGATTAAAAATAACTGCTGTATAAAAATATGTAAACCCAACCACCAATAAGAAATACAAACCATTATAGAGAAATCCCAAAGGGTTAAGCCAGTTGGTAATACTGCCTGCAACCGTCTGAAGGGCTGGATTGCCCACCGTTGTCAGGTAATTAGCAATAAGGCTCGGCAGCAAAACCAAAGAAACGGCAAATATAATCGGTATCACGCCTGCCTGATTTAAGCGAAGAGGCAAATGCGTTGTCTGTCCGCCGTACATTTTATTTCCTCTTACCCTTTTGGCGTAATAAACCGATATTCTCCTTGTTGCCTCGTTTATAATAACAATTGATACTATAACAGCTAGGCCCATCAGCATAAAAACCCCTATATTAAAGCTATTTTCTGCTGTTACGGTTGATGTTGTCTGGCCAAAAATAACCGGAATCCTGCCCACTATTCCGGCAAAAATAAGAATTGAAATTCCATTACCGATGCCTTTTTCCGAAATCAGCTCACCCAGCCACACCAAAAACATTGTTCCGGCTGTCATGGTCGCCATGAAAGAAACTAAATAGATAGGAGAGAGGGTCTGAATAATACCCTGATTTCTTAAAAGCGCGTACATGCCGATTGACTGAAGAGCGGCTAAAGGCACAGTCAGAAAACGGGTGTACTGGTTTATTTTTTGTCTGCCTGCCTCGCCTTCTTTGGATAGTTCTTCAAGTTTTGGGAAAACAAGGGTTAGAATCTGCAGGATAATAGAGGCGTTAATATATGGATTAAGGCCAAGGGCGATAACGGAAAAGTTAGCCAGGGTGCCGCCCGAGAAGATATCCAAAAGGCCTAAAAATTGATTGCCGGCAAAAAGACTTCTCAATTGAATAATATTGACTCCGGCAACCGGAATATGGGCAAATAAACGAAACACGACAAAAATACCTGCTGTAAAAATAAGCTTTTTTCTTACATCCTCTGTCTTTAAGGCATTTTTAAAAACCCCCAGGACATCATTCATACAACACGGCCCCCGGCCTCTTCAATCTTTTTGCGGGCATTGCCGGAAACAGGCAGTTTAACAGTTAAGGAAAAAGGAAGTTTGCCGTCTCCCAAAATCTTTACCCCGTACTGTTTTGCCTTGACGGAATCTACTATATGATGCCGCGCCAGACTTTCTACATCAACGATATCGTTTTTCTTAAAAAGATTAAGAGAGGCAATATTTACCGCCACCGGTCTTTTCCGAAAAGACTTATTCCTGCCTTTACCCCTTAAAAAGGGCAGTCTCTTGATAATCGAGACCGCTCCCCCTTCAAAGGACTGTGCTACGCCTCCTCTGGCATTCTGGCCTTTAGTGCCTCTTCCGGCAGTCTTAACCCTGCCTGAACCATGTCCCTGTCCCAGTCTTTTTTTCCTTCTTTGGGTTGTTTTTGTTAAATTCTCAAGATTCATCTTTTTTCTCCTTTAATTTGTCGTATCTTTCTCCCAGCATCTTGAGAGCCTCTATCGTAGCATAGACATTAGAGGCCTGATTCTTCGTTCCCAAGATTTTAGATGAAATATTCTGTATTCCCGCCGCGGCGACAACACTTCTTACGGCGCCTCCGGCAATAATACCGCTTCCCAAAGGCGCGGGTTTCAAAAGCACCCGGGCCGCGCCCAATTTGACATTTATCCTAAACGGTATGCTCTCCTTAATAATAGGAACTTGAATAAGGTGTTTTTTAGCCACAGATATGGCTTTTCTAATGGAAGAAGAAACATCTCCTGCCTTGCCCAGGCCTACTCCAACCCTTCCCTTTTTATCCCCAACAACAACCAGCACGGAAAAACCCACCTTGTTTCCGCCTTTGGTTTTTTTAGAAACACGGTTAACCTGAACGACTTTTTCGGCAAATTCGCTCTCGTTTCCTGCCCTTCTTGATGAATTAAAAGCCATTTAAAATACCAGTCCTCCTTCCCTGGCGCCAAGCGCCACCTCTTTAATTATTCCATGATACGCATATACTCCCTTGTCAAAAACAATCCTTTTAATATGCTTTTCAAGCGCTTTTTTGGCAAGTTCAATGCCGAGTTTTCTGGCTTTTTGTAATCTTGTCAGATCCCCTTCGATATCTTTAGAGGTTATACCCGCCACGGTTTTATTTTTACTGTCATCTATAATCTGGGCGTAAATATACCGATTGGATCTAAAAACAGATAATCTGGGAAGGGGACTGGTATTTTTTATTGATCTTATTAGCTATTTTCATGCTTTTGCTCCTACTGCCTTAGCCGCCTTTCCCGCTTTCTTTCTGATCTTCTGGCCCTCGTAGGAAATTCCCTTGCCTTTATAGGGATCAGGCGGTCTGACCCTCTGAATTTTATCCGCTATATCTCCCACCAATCTCTTGTCAAAACCCGAAACCGTAACCACATTTTCCGAAACGGAGAATTTGATTCCCTCAGCCGATGAGATCTTAACCGGATGAGAAAACCCGAGAGACAAAACTAGATCATTCCCCGAAAGTGCCGCCCGGTAACCAACCCCTGTAAGAACAAGCCTCTTTTCAAACCCCTCGCTTACGCCTTTTACCATATTCAGGATTGTGGCCCGTGTCAAACCAAAAAGGGACTGCAGCTTTTTATTCCTGCGCTTTTCTTTTTCCTTTAAATAAACAGTCACCTTGTTCTCTTTAATGGTTACCTCTATCCCTTCCGGCAGGGCATAAGAAAGATTGCCCTTTGCTCCGCTAACAGCCAAAACGCCCTTGTCTAGCGAAAGCGAAACCCCTTCTTTTATTTCTACCGGACTTCTGCCTATTCTTGACATATGTTTTTATGAAATTTCAAATAATACTTCTCCTCCAAGCTTTTCCCCTACCGCCTCTTCCGATGTCTTTATACCTTTACTGGTAGAAACAATCACCTTTGATGCCCTGATTTTTTGCCTCTTGACTAATTCCAAATATCCTTCATAGACCCTTAGGGAAGGCTTTGAAACTATCCTAACATCGCTAATAACAGATTTTTTATTTCTGTAAAAAAGCACAATATGTAAAACCTGGCCTTTCTTTTCTGTTTTAGAAGACTCAATCAATTTATTTTTAACAAGCACATCGCTTATTTCCTTAATAACGCCTGTATAAGGAAAAAACATTTCCCGCCTTCTGGAAAGACCGGCATTCTTAATGGCAATTATAAAATCTGCGATTGTATAGTTCATATATCTTTACCAGGTTGACTTAATTACACCCGGCAATTCTCCTTTTAGAGCAAGCTCTCTAAAGCATATCCTGCACAAACCGAATTTTCTCATAAAAGAACGCGCTCTGCCACAGATATTACATCTGTTCTTTGCCCTAACCTTATATTTTTGCTTCTTGGTAAATTTTACAATATCCGATACTTTTGCCATACAATAAATTTAGCTCCCAGCGTCTCTTAACTATGCGCTGATCTTTTGCTGCTCCTTTTCAAAAGGCATACCCATAATCCTAAGAAGGGAAAATCCCTCTTTGTCATTTTTTGCGCTTGTTGCAATCGTAACTTCTATACCCTGAACTTTTTCTACCTTTCCCGGATCTATTTCCGGAAAAACAGTATACTCACTAAAACCCAGCGAATAATTACCGTGTCCGTCAAAACTTTTCCTGCTAACTCCATGGAAATCCCGAAGACGCGGCAAAACTATTTTTGTCAGCTTGTTAAAAAAATCATACATTCTTTTACCCCTTAAGGTTAGCATCAGCCCGATCGGATCGCCTTCTCTTAGTTTAAAACCGGCGATTGACTTTTTCGCCCTGGTTACTTTTGGTTTCTGTCCGGCAACAGAAGCCAGAACAGGCATCATCCTTTCGATGTTTTTCTTGTCCGAAAGAGCATCCTTTACGCCTAAACTAACAACAATCTTTAATAATTTCGGCATAGCCATTGGGTTTTTAACCCCAAGCTCTTTTTGCAACTTTGCCGTATCGTAAATATTGTCCTTATTCATAATTCCTTCATGGGTTTTAATTTAAATTGACGCGCTTATGCGAGTCGCGCATTTTTTACAAACCCTTATCTTTTTATTTCTCTCAAGTAAGAAACCTACCCTGGTTGGAAGTGAACATTTCGGACATATCAGGCTGACATTGGCAATAGATATCGGTTTTACCAAGGTGATGATCTCCGAGGGCTGATTTTGAGACCTGGCCTTAAGATGCCTTTTGTATTGGTTAGCTCCGGCAACGATAATCTTCCCGGCCTTTGTCAAAACCTTCTCGACCTTACCTGTCCTGCCTCTATCCTTGCCTGTCATAATCTTAACCTCATCGCCTTTTCTGATTTTGGCAGCTTTTAATCTATTCATAAAACCTCCACGGCCATACTGGCTATTTTTGCAAAGCCATTATCTTTAACCTCCCTGGCAATGGGACCGAAAATTCTTGTGCCAATCGGATTTTTATCCTTCTCGCCGTCTATAACAACGCCCGCATTGTCCGAAAACCTAATATATGAACCGTCCGGCCTTCTGTATTCCTTTCTTGTTCTAACGACAACCGCCTTTACCATCTGCGATTCTTTAACCGTCCCGGTTGAGATAGCCTGCTTGATTACGCATTGAACTATATCCCCCACAAAGCCGAATTTTCTTTTAGACCCGCCCAGTATACGGGTTACCAAAAGAGACCTTGCTCCGGAATTATCCGCTGCTTTTATAATTGTTCTTGTTTGAATCATGCTGCTTCTCCCTTAACCATAAGTCTAAAGTGTTTATCCTTAGATAAAGGCCTTGTCTCAATAATGCGCACCTTGTCTCCCACGGAAGGCATTTTGTCTTCTACGTAAACCTTGTATTTCTTGCTCTTGGTCATAATTTTTCTGTAAACAGGATGCGGGCTTTTTGTTTCAAGTCTAACAACCGCCGTTTTATTCATCTTAACCGATATAACTTTCCCTTTTAATATCTTATTCATCTTGCCTTCCTTCCTTTATGCATGTCAAAACAAAAGCAATATATTTTCTCGCGGCAAAGACAGCCCGCTTATTTTTAAGTTTAGAAAGACTATCCTCCATCTTTAAAGACAAAAGCTCGCTTCTTTTATCGGCAAGAAGCTTCCGTAACTCCGCCAAGGTTTTTGTTCTTAATTCTTTTTTATCTTTAGTTTTCATAATTTACATATAATCGGATTAAAAATCAACCCTTTTCAATTATTCTGGTTCTAACAGGCAGCTTATGAGACGCGAGGGTCAGGGCTTTTAGGGCAATGTCACGGGAAACCCCGGCCATCTCAAAAAGCATTCTGCCTGATTTCACACGTGCCACATATTCAAAGACGTCTCCTTTTCCGCTCCCCATCCTTGTCTCGGGCGGCTTTTTTGTAATCGGCTTATCCGGAAATACCCTTATCCAAAGCCTGCCGCCTCTTTGCGTATAATGGGTAATCGCGCGCCGGGCCGCTTCTATTTGTCTGGCAGTAATCCAAGACTTACCCAAGGAAAGCAATCCGTACTGGCCAAAGGAAACATTCGTGCCGCTGTGGGCGCTGCCCTTTAATCTGCCTCTTTGCTGTTTTCTGTATTTTACTCTTTTTGGCGTTAACATATCTTTAATAACTGGTCTCTATTTTTTGTTTATCCAAACCTTAACCCCTATATATCCTTTCTTGGTGAGCGCCGGGAAACTGGCAAAATCTATCTTTTCTCTTAATGTTGAAAGGGGAACCGTGCCAAGCTGTATTTTTTCTCTCCGTCCGATTTCGGCACCGGCTATTCTGCCCGAAAGCATAATCTTTACTCCGTTTGCGCCTGCGTCCATTACCCTTGCCCCTGTTTGAACAAGAACACGCTTAAAAGGCAGTCTCTTATTTAATTGATCTGCTATATTTTTTGCCACAAGGGTAGCGTCCAGATTCGGTTCTTTAATAGGTTCTATTCTTAAATCAAGTTTCGAAAGAGCACCGACTCCTAAATTTTTTTTGTTTGTTGTTTTCTTTAGAAAAGACGCCAGGAATTTCTTTAGATCCTCCAGGCCCGTTCCCGACCTGCCTATGACAATACCGGGACGGGAGACATAAACGATTACCCTTAGGCTGTTTATGGATCTCTCAATATCAACCCTTGAGATCCCCGCGTATTTTAACCTCTCCATCAAAGCCTTACGAAGATTGTAATCCTCTATGACGGAATCGGAATATCTTTTTTCATTAAACCAGCGGCTGCTTGAGTCGTAGATATATCCCATTCTTATAATTTTTGGATTTACCTTCTGTCCCATATTCAGGAAATTTCTAAATCCTAATTTCTAATTTCTAAAATTTTAGAGCAATTAGATTCAATCAGGTTAATTTAGGTTTCCCTCCTTTCTCCTCTAACGTAACTCTTATGTGCGAGCTTCTTTTTTTATATGGATGAATCCGTCCTCTGGTTGAGGGATGGTATCTCTTAAGAGACGGCCCCTCATTTATTTCTATTCTCTTTATGTATAGATTCTCCTTCTCTAACCTTAGATTATTCAAGGCATTAGCCAGGCCGCTTTTTAGGGTCCCGGCAATAAGGAAAGATCCCCTTTTTTCAACAAAATTTAAACTATCCATGGCGCTTGTAACGTTTTTCCCCGTAAGGGAATCCGCAATCAAACGAAGCTTTCTGGGACTTATTCTTACTGATCTGTTAACAACTGTTATTTCCATAACTATAAACTATGTCTTTGAAATCTCCCGGGCAACCACCCTTCCGTGACTTCTAAAGGTTCTGGTTGGGGCAAATTCGCCAAGCCTATGTCCAACCATTGCCTCAAGTATAAATACATTAATAAAGGTTTTACCGTTATGGACAGCAAGGTTGTGTCCGACAAACTCAGGAGGGATCTGACATGATCTCGACCAGGTTTTGATAGAATTTTTATCCCCGCTTCCTTTCTGGATAATAATCTTTTTAAGTAGTTTCTGATCTACCAATGGTCCTTTTTTACTGCTTCTTGCCATAGCCTCGTTATTTCTTCCTCCTTTGCATAATATATTTATTGGAATACTTATTTTTGTGTCTTGTTTTGCCGACTGCCCTTCTGCCTGCGTAGGTTTTGGGAATGGGCATGCCTATGCCGCTTCTGCCCTCTCCTCCTCCGTGAGGATGGGATCTTGGATTTTGGGCAACACCCCGAACGGTGGGGCGTATACCTCTATGTCTTTTTGCGCCTGCTTTGGCAAACACCCTATTCTTCCATTCGATATTGCCAAGCTGGCCAACAGTGGCAAAACCTGTTCCTCTAATTTTTCTTATTTCTCCTGAAGGCAGTTTAATATGCACAAAGTCGCCTTCTCTGGCCTGAATCACTGCCCATGTGCCCGCGCTTCTTGCCAACTGTCCTCCCTTGCCCGGGGTTAATTCTATATTATGAACAACCGTTCCTAAAGGCAAAATACCTAGGCTGGCACTGTTGCCAAACTTAACCTCTGCGTTTTTACCGGCAATGACGCTATCGCCTACTTTAAGACCTTCGGGTTTTAATATGTATCTTTTCTCCCCGTCCGCGTAGGTAATTAAGGCTATATCACAGGTTCTGTTCGGATCATACTCCAGAGCGGTAACCTTACCTTTTATGTCAAACTTATCCCTTTTAAAATCTATCACGCGCATAAAACGCTTATGCTCTCCTCCTTTGTGCCTAACCGAAACCCCTCCCCAGGACATTCTGCCGGCGTGTTTCTTTTTTATAAACCGCAATTTGGACATAACTTATCTTGCCTGATCGAAAAGATCAATCTTTTCTCCTTCCTTTAATTTAACTATTGCTTTTTTCCATGGAGAAACAGAAACTTCTGTCCTTCTTTGTCCGATTCTTTTTCTGCCGCCTTTGACGACCGATGTGGCAACAGACAGCGCATGAACATTAAACGTTTTCTCTACCGCTTTTCTGATATTAGTTTTATCGGCTTTTTTATTTACCTTAAAGGTAAATTTATTTTGATGAGTATCGCGCATAGATTTTTCCGTTATAATTGGGCTTATTAAAACATTTTTCATAGTATTAATCCCTCTTTAAAAAGGTTTTATCCAAAACCGAAAGGGCATCCCTCATAAAAACTATTTCTCTGCCCCTCAGAACATTTAAAGCATTAAGCATTCTTGCCTCAAGTATCTCAACACCCCCTAGATTGCGGAGGGCTCGATAAACATTTTCCAGATTCTTTCTCAGGGAAAAAGGCGCGACAAAAAGAACTTGCCTATTCTTGGGACCAAAGCCAAGAGCCTCAAAAACCTTTGCCGCTTCTTTTGTCTTTGGGTTTACTTTATCCAGATTTCCCACAATCTTTATCTTATTCTCTCTTAGTTTTTGCGAGAGAACGGTAAAAAGGGCAAGCCTTGACATATTTTTTGAAAGAGCCAGCGAATAATCTTTCGGCTTTGGGCCAAAAACCACGCCTCCGTGAACAAAAATCGGGGCTTTTTTTGATCCGTGCCGCGCCCTGCCTGTTCCTTTTTGTTTATAAATTTTGCGTGTCGAACCTTTCACTTCGCCCCTGGTTCTGGTTGAAACAGTTCCTCGTCTTTTATTAGCCAAATAGACCCTTACGGCCTGTGAAACCAGGCTGTCGTTTGGCTTAACCCCAAAAATTTCTCCGGGCAAATCTATTGATTCAATAACCTTGCCTTCGGTATCATAAACTTCTGTCTTTAAACCAACAGCTCCCTTTTTATTCTCGAATGTTCCAAGAGCCGTCTTTTCTCCTGATTCTTTCTGCGTCTTACGCGATTTTGAACCCGCCGAGCGGGGGCTTGGCATAGCCTCTTTTGATTCTCTATTCTTGGTTTTTTTAACCGACATATTATTCTTTCTTCTCCTTTTTATCTTCTTTTTCTTCTGTCTTTTCTGTCTTTTCCGCTTCTTTATATAAAGGCACAAACTTTCTATCCTTGCCAACCTTTTGTATAAAAACCATGCT
>JAMCXO010000022.1:0-40930 GCA_023473545.1 Patescibacteria group bacterium
GGCTTCTGGGCAGGCCTGTCTCCACATCCCTGCCCCGCACAATCGCCATCCTCTCGGCCTTAGAACTATTCTCTTCATCTGTTTTTGATTTCTCTTCGTTTGTTTTTAACCCTTTACTCTTTGCTTTTTTATACGCGCTTCCTATCTTAATCTTTAAATCTTCGGCGCTTGTTTCCCCGATTATTAAACCATGCCGAAGCCTTAGATAATGAATAATTGATTTATCCATCTCGTCTCCCGCAACCTTTAAAGACTTGCTAACCACAATCCCACCCAAGGAGATAACCGCGATCTCGGTTGTTCCCCCGCCAACATCAATAATCATCATGCCGGTTGGCTGAAAAACCGAAACCCCTTCTCCAATCGCGGCGGCCATTGGCTCTTCGATAAGATACGATGTCCTTGCCCCGGCAGACAAAGCGGCCTCCCAAACCGCTCTGCGCTCAACCTCGGTAACGGAGGAAGGTATGCCTATCACCACCCTTGGCCTTGCCCACAAGGACAATAATTTCCCGGAAATCTCATGCACCTTTTGAATATAATAGGCAATCATGGATGCTGTCGCGTCAAAATCCGCTATTACTCCGTTTCTTAAGGGACGGATTGTAACAAGGGAGGAAGGGGTTTTACCCAGCATCTTCTTTGCCTCCGATCCTATGGCGATCAGCTTTTTATCCCTCTTATGCATCGTAACAATCGAAGGTTCCCTTATCACAATGCCCTTGCCCCTTATCCAAACCAGGGTGTTGGCCGTGCCGAGATCTATGCCAATGTCATGGGAAAAAAGAGAGAAGAATTTATCAAGCATAGTAACCAATACCGCAGTATTCTAATTATTCTAGCATCTTGCCCGCGCTTTGCCAATATGCTAGGATTAAAAATACTTAAGCCAAAAGAGCGAGTGAATAATTTTTTTGAGGATGAATGTTTGACCCGCCGCAGGCGGGGAGTTACACCCGCAAAAAAAATTGTTCACGAGCAAAAAAGCAAAATATGCTAAAAATATGTAATAAGATCATAGAATACTCCTTTTATATCCTTTTCCTCTTTGTGCCCTTAGCTTTCGCGAGCATGACTTCCGAGCTTTTTGAGTTTAACAAGATGTGGCTTACTTTTATTCTGACAATTATCATAACCGGGGCATGGCTGTCTAAAATGGTTATACGCAAAAGGCTGATACTTCAAAGAACGCCTCTTGATATTCCAATTCTTCTTTTTCTGGCTTCTCAGATAATCTCCACTTTTCATTCGCTTGACACCCATGTCTCTTTGTGGGGCTATTATTCAAGATTTAACGGCGGACTTCTGTCAATTATAAGCTATATACTTCTCTACTACGCGTTTGTCAGTAATTTTGCCTATGAAGGGACAGGCCAAGCAACCACCGGCGCGGTGCGGATTATTCCGATGGCTAAGCGGCTTCTTAAAATAAGCCTTATCTCAGGGTTAATCGTTGCCCTCTGGGGACTTCCCTCCCATTTTGGCTACGACCCCACCTGTCTTCTCTTTAGGGGAACCTTTGATGTGTCATGCTGGACAAGCGCTTTCCAGCCAAAGATCCGTATCTTCTCAACATTGGGCCAGCCCGACTGGCTGGCCGCCTACTTGGCGATTTTAATTCCGATCTCGATCATCTTATTTATCCAGAAAACTCAGACAGATCAGCAAATCGGAAAACCAGACTCTCCGAAAAACCGGAATTCCGGCGCTCTGATTATTCCGATTCTCCGAGTTTTCCGAAATCCAATTTCTATTTTCTATCTTCTGCTGTCATTTCTTTTCTATCTCGATCTTATCTTTACCGGCTCAAAATCAGGCTTTCTGGGCTTCTGGACTTCGATAATCGTCTTTGCCGTCTATCTGCTTTTTGTTTATGGCAAAAAACGGATCCGAAGCTCCATCCTGGCAGTTTTAATCATCTTAGCCGGTTTATCTATTGTTACTTTTATCGCCGGCCAGCCGTTTCCGAATCTTAATAAGTTCACCCTTTCCGGCATAGCGGCCCGTCTTTCCGAAAAACCAACCGCCGCGAGCCAGCAGCCGGCGGCTGTCCACTCCGGGGAGCTGGGCGGAACCGATTCGGGCAAGATACGCCTTATCGTTTGGAAAGGCGCCTTAGATATCTGGCGCCACAACCCAATCTTTGGCACCGGGGTCGAAACCTTTGCCTTTGCCTATTACCAATATAAACCTAAGGCGCATAACCTCACGTCCGAATGGGATTTTCTATACAATAAGGCTCATAACGAATACCTTAATTATCTGGCAACGACAGGCGCTTTTGGGCTGGGAACATATTTGTTAATGATAGGCTGGTTCTTGTTTATCAGCCTTTCTCCTGCCGCGCCGAACCTGTTCGCCTCCCTGAGAAGCGGGTTGAAAAATCTAAGCCAAACAGGATCCCGAAACAAGCTGGGGATAACAGAAAATACCGGGATAACAGAGAATAACATTTTGGGCTTTTCTCTTATAGCCTCCTATATCTCGATCCTTACCACAAACTTCTTCGGTTTCTCGGTTGTCATCACCAACATTTATTTATTTATGATTCCCGGTTTTGTCTTTGTACTTCTTGGTATTCTCCCCGGCCACGGATCCGGCAGCGGATTACCGCATCGGGAAAGAGAGGGGCAAAAAAATCCAGCCCCTAAAAAACCCGGCCAAAACACTTCTCTTCTCCAAGAGTTTTTAATTCTAATTATCGCGGCTGTGGGGCTCTATTTTATCTGGTCTCTTGCTGTATTCTGGGTAGCGGACACAAACTATGCCATGGGGTATAACCTGGACCATGCCAATGAGTACCAAAGAGCCTATCCTTTACTGCGGACTGCTGTCTCCCAAAGGCCGGGTGAGCCTGTTTTTCAAGACGAGCTTTCCCAAAACGAAGCAACCCTTGCCCTATTATCGGCCGAAAACAAACAGGCAACCCAGGCCGCGCTCCTTGCCAAATCCGCCATCGAGGCAAGCAGCAATGTTATTAAAAAGCATCCTAATGATGTGGTGTTTTGGAAAAACAGAACCCGGGTTTTTTACATTCTAAGCCGGCTTAATCCCGCCTATCTTGCAACCGCTCTCGAGAGTCTAAAAAAGGCCTACGCCCTTGCCCCAACCGATGTTAAGGTGTCTTATGATCTTGGGGTTTTATACGGCCAGGAAGGAAATGACAAAAAGGCTGTCGCGTTTCTCGAACATACTATTTATATAAAGCCTGATTATACCAATGCCTATTACGCCCTGGGTCTTTTTTATCACGACATGGCGCTTGATAAAAAAGGCAGGGTGGTAAACAGAGCTCTTCAGAACAAAGCGGTTGCCCAAATGAAGAAAATTTTGACTAAGCTGGCCCCGGGCGATGTCCAGGCCGAAAAAACCCTTAGGCAGTGGCAGAATCAATAATCAAGACCCCTACCTCAATTCTCTTGGCCTTGAAGGCTTATCAATGCTATAATAATCCCATGCTTTCTATTGTTAAGGCACCTAATCCCATCCTGTCCCAAATCGCCAAAAAGGTAAACACGATCACCCCCGAAACAAAAACCCTAATCAAAGAGATGAAAGAAACGCTTTTGCAAACGCGCGATCCGCAGGGCGTGGGCCTGGCGGCGCCCCAGGTAAACAAAGGCCTAAATCTGTTTATCGCCAAGCCAACGGACAAATCCCCTATTCTTACTTTTATTAACCCTGTCATTAAAAAAAATATCGCTCAAAAAAACCGGGGAAAACAGAAGGCATCGGGCAAACTTGAGGGCTGCTTGTCTCTGCCCTCCATCTGGGGAGAGGTACAAAGAAGCCCCCAGGTAGTCGTATCGTATCTGGATGAGCTGGGCGTTTGCCACAAACGGAAATTCTTAGGCCTTTTGGCCATCATCGTCCAACACGAAATAGATCATCTAAACGGCATACTGTTCCCAAGGCGGGTTTTGGAACAAAAGGGCAAACTTTACAAATCCCATAAAAACCCCCAGGGCGGGGAGGAGTTCGAGGAAATAGAAATATGAGATAATCTTATGAAACTTGTTTTCTTCGGTTCGTCAAAATATGTTCTCCCTGTTATTGAAAAACTGCGTGATAATTTTGAACTAACACTTGTTGTTACGACCGAAAGACTGACTACCGATGCCATTTCCGCCTATTGCTTGAAGCACAAAATCCCCTATTTCCGCACGTCTTCTCTTTCCGATCCAAATCTTAAATCCTTAATCTTAGGTCTTAATTCCTCAATCGGCGTGGTGGCGGACTTTGGCTTGATAATCCCAAAACCTATTCTGGATATTTTTCCAAAGGGAATTTTGAACATCCACCCCTCTCTTCTGCCCAAATACCGGGGACCAACCCCTGTCCAGTCGGCGATTTTAAACGGCGACAGGGAAACAGGCGTCAGCGTTATTAAGCTCGACAAAGAGGTTGATCACGGACCAATTCTTAACCGGCAGAAAGAGCCGATTTTTGAGGATGACACCGCCGAAAGCCTTTACCTGCGCCTCTTTACCCTCGGCGCAAAGATACTGCCTCAAACTATTAACAAGTATGTCAAAGGAGAACTTAGACTATCAGAGCAAGACCACGCCGGCGCCACCTTTACCAAACGCCTTACGCGCCAGGACGGCTATCTTAATCTCTGTTCATTGGAAATTGAAAATTGTAAATTGAAAATTGACCGCATGATAAAGGCCTATTATCCCTGGCCCGGGGTCTGGACTAAGTTAAGAATTAAGAATAAGGAATTAAGAATCAAGTTTCTGCCGGGAGAAAAAATCCAGGTTGAGGGCGGAAAGCCAATGTCTTATAAAGATTTTATCAACGGATACCCGGAAGGAAAAGAAGTATTGAAAAAACTAAGTCCATACTGATTCCGCCTATTTCCTATCTTGGAGGCGAAAACGGTGCAAACTTCAACTATCTATCTTAACTCCATCCGCATTTAAGGCGGAGAAAGACGTAATATGTTCCTCTCTTATCGTATGTCCAAGATTTTTTGCTTTTGATCTTAAGTCGCTAGCGATTATTTCATTATCCGCAGTTATATGAATTTCAACAGGAGTAACTTCTATACCTGCATTCTCTATACCTGCTATTTTAAGCGGATTATTTGTCAAGAGTCTTACCGACTTAATTCCGGTATGACTAAGCATTTCTCCCGCAATTGTAAAATCTCGAACTTCCGAAGGATAACCAGCCTCTTTATATGCTCTATCTGTATCAATTCTTTCTCCTGTTTGTGAATCTCTTTTCTGTTCTATTTTTCCGTTTTTCCAACCAAACATACCATTTAGCTGAGCCATTTTCCCCGCGATTCCGGTTCCTCTACCTTCTTGATCCAGATATAATATAACTCCCCGGCCTTCTTCCTGAATTAACTTCATTGCTTCATGGAGTTCTTTTCTGCACTCGCAGTTAACTGCATGATAAACCTCATTTGTTCTACAGGAAGAGTGCATTCTTACAAGTAAATTTCTACCGTCTCCTAAAGACCCATCTGCGATATTTCCAAACACGAGCATTTCATGATGACTTCCATTAGTATAATCGCCAAAGACAATATATGTCCAATCACCAAACTCTGTAGGCAATGGTGCCCTTCCAAGTTCTTCGACTATTGATTGTTTCTCTTTTTTCAGCACCCGTTTCATTTCTTGCTCTATAATCCAAGGCTCTCTCCACTCTCGCTGCCTTAAATATTGAATCTTTTCAAGTAATGATCCCCCCCCACTTGTTCCTCTTTTAATATTCCTTGCTGATCTATCTCATGGCTCATTTTTTTTATAACTGTGAATGGAACAGTTTTGAAGTTGCACCTCTAGTCCCTTTATTCTTAAAATTACTTCTAACAGTTCTTAAACACTTCGTGCAAAGCCTAACTCTTTTCATTACTCCGTTAATTGGCATTTTTGCCCAATGCAGATTAGGTTTAAATATTTTTTGAGTTACAGGTGCCTTTTTTTTCCATCTGCCGCCCGCCACCCCCGGATGATGGGTGTGGCTTCTGCCAACCATTCTTCCCTTGTCGCAAATAAAGCATTTCATCGCCATAGACAATTTTCCTTTTTTTCATTATACTGGAAAAGGAGAATTTTTACAAATGTCAGTCTCGCTTTTTATCGGTTTAGTTATTCTTGTTTACTCCGCCATCTTGCATGAAGTCGCCCACGGCTTTGTGGCGGATAAACTGGGCGACCCAACCGCCCGTCTTGCCGGAAGATTAACCCTTAACCCCAAAAACCATATTGATCCGATGATGAGTATCGCCCTGCCCTTGCTTTTGATTCTCTCCCACTCCCCGGTTGTCTTTGGCGCCGCCAAGCCGGTGCCGGTTGACTATTTTAACCTTAAAGAAGGCAGAAAAGACATTGCCCTTGTTTCCCTGGCCGGGCCTCTGACCAATGTTTTGCTGGCAGTTGCCGCTTCTATTCTTATCCGGGTGTTTTCTGTGCCGTTTATCGAAGCGGTGATTCCTTCTTTCCTGTCTTTGATTATCTATTTTCTATTGTCCAGCATCATAACCTATAATCTCCTCCTGGCGATTTTCAATCTTATTCCAATCCCCCCTCTTGACGGCTCAAAGGTCTTTGCCCTTCTCTTGCCCGAGGAGGAGGCAAACATCTATCTTTCCATCGGCTCTGTCGGCATGTTTATTCTCTTTTTCCTTCTCCTTTTTCCCCTCGGCGGATTTTCTCTGGGCAGCTTTATCTTTAACCTTACAGATTTTGCCCGCGGCCTTCTTATTCCCTAAAACGTCTTCTGCCCGGGTCTTTCTATTGACTATTTAATTAAAAGCTGATAATATATCCTATAGGATAAGATTTCGGATCTATAATTTTCGAGCTATGTCATACCTGGAAACCAAACCCCGAATAACCGGAAAAAAACCAAAGGACACGCAGACATCGGCAGTCTCGGAAGCGCCTGGAGAAACAAGGAGATTCTCGGAAAGCGCCCGGGAATATCTTTTGAGCGAAGGCTACCTTATTTATGAATTAACAGGTCAGTCAATCGAAGACTTACGGAAAAAAGAATCTTTAGAAATAAACCAGCATCTGGATTTAAGCGTTGCTAATTTTGAAAAACTATCCTCAATGCGCTCGGAGGTTGCCATAAATCCCAATAATTTTCTTATGCAGGTGAGCAATAATAAGACTTTGCCGGAGCAGGAAATAATGATAAAAGCCTTCTCGGAAAAGCTAAAAACGGAAGTTAGAGATGTTGAAGCAGTTATGGGACAGGTTCCCGATTACGCGGAGCTGTGGTTTAAATACAAAAGAGAAACAGGCGGGTGTTTATTAGGCCAGAGATTCGGCAGAACAAAAACCCCAAGCGGAATATACTCTAACGCCGATGTCGGTGCCGACCATCGCGGTTTTGTTATTTCATTTTCGAACACTAATGATAGCTCCGAAGACCTCTACGCAGGAGTCCTGCTTGTACCGGCGGCATAAAACGATTGACATAAATATCCTGTAGTGCTATAATCAGCCCATATGAACAAAGAAAGGCCATATTATCATCCCGATCCTAGAAGAACTGTGCGAAACAGATCTTATCATCCCCGCGGGGAACCTAAGCTTACCCGAAGAGATTTTTCCGAAACGCTTGCCAAAACGACTATTGTATTAGCGGGAGTTACGGCTCTCGCGGCGACCATCGCGAAATTAATAAATTTGCCCGATCAGTTGGAAGATCTTGAAACTAGAATAAAAATTGACAACCTGGAACACCCGAAAGCAGGATCTTATCTTGTCCGGAATAAGGAAAACGGACGATGGGAAATCTCCGATAAGCCAGGTCCTGTAGAAAGGGGCAGGCTAACCCCGGCGACCAATGCAACCGGACAGCTCCTTAACAAAGGAAATATTCCCATAAGAAATAATTATCCTGTACTAGGTTTTAACGAAACAAACCTAAAGCCGAATCCTGCCAACCAGGATATTTATTATATAACCGTGGTTGGAGACCCCTATCCCTCTTCCGATGAGAACGGAAAACCAGGAGATATACCGATATATAATCATGGCGTACTGGCAAAAAATCCTAAAGGTATTTGGGCGAAATTGGTAACCGAAGACGGACTGCCTGCAGACATAGACGGCCGGGCGTTAATACCCACTAAAGAAAACCCTCATCCAGAACCTCTTTTTGTGGCGATGAATTTTGTAGGCCCGCGTCCCCCATCCCCTGCCGGATCCCCGGCCAAATAATTTCCATCAATCCCATCAAAAGGCCTTTTTAATGGACGGAATAACCTTATCCCGTAATGGGTCAGGATTTAGCAAAAATGGTTAACCTATCGCTCGTGAACAAAAATTTTTCTGTCCTTCACAACTCGCTCATACTTCGCTCAAACAATCTCAGGCCAAAAAATTTTATTCACTCGCTCTCTTTGTCAATTCCTGAACGGGTACCTTATCCCGATTTGCTTTTTTTCGTTTTTTGTGATATATGTCTTCTGATTTATATAAACCTATAGTTTTCTATTCTGGTTTAGGGGTTTATGACCTATTTATATGAATTCATTAATCGAGTCCCGAGATAAAGGATTTTTAGCGCAGTCTAAAGAAAGACCTATAGACGAAGGGTCGAGACGGAGGCTCTTAAAAATAATGCTTGCGGGAGGATTAACTTTAGGAGAAACAATGATCCATCCTGCGTCCGCCCGGGCAAGGGAGCTTTATGTTTTTCCCGGCACCCCGGAAAACAACCCTTTTTACATGATTCCCGAAACAGCCGAAACAAGAGCCTTTTTGCGAAACTACGGGCAGAAATACGGCCTAAGCTGTGAGATCGCCTCGTTAAAAATGTGTCTTGGGATCCTGGGAACGGAAATTTCCGAAGATTATTTATTAAACGCGATGCCGAAAAACCCGGATCCAAACAAGGGCATACGGGGAAATGAAAGATTAAACGGTCAGACAACAGAAAACTACGGCATCTTGGCAAAAGGGGTTAAAGAGTTTCTTAATAACGGCGGGGGGTTTCGCTATAACAATGCTACCTTTAAAGGAATAGCCATACCTGTTATGGACCAAAACGGACAAATTGATTTAAATCCCATGATCAACGCCTTATCCAGAGGAACACCGCTGATGGTCTGGGCAACCGGAGGGCTTGTTGACACCTGGAAGGCGGAGTTTTATCTCCCCCAAGGAGGCTATCTTCGTCTTCCGGCAGATGAACACTGTATTCTTATTGACGGATATAATCCGGAAACGCAAAAATTCAGGGTAAGAGATCCCTGGAAAAGCATACCCGGCGTGCCAAGACCAGGCACGATTGAAGAATATCCCGACACGGCAAAACTTCTAAATGCCATGTCTTATTATGAACAACCTGTCCTGGCGGTTGAGGCGCTTGACTGCCCGGTCCCCCTGGGCCATTTTTATAAATCGCAGGATTCGGAATCGGAAGAAGGATTTATTATTCCCTCCCAAATACTCGGACAATATCAGTCTCTCGGAGGAAAAGGCGTTTTGGGAGGCCCGATAAGCCGGCTGTCAAAAAGCGGCAGGAACTATCCGTATCTTTACCAGTTAACCGAGCGGGGTGTGTTGCAGTATAATCCGGGTAATAATTCCCTGGCATTGGCAAACACCCTGGATATCTTTTCAGAGAACGGATGGGACTGGTATCTTAGGTTTGTTAATAAAATTCCGCGGCCGATTGGAGAGGACGGCTCTCACGGAGATTATGCCAAAGCCAAAAAAATCCGTCTTGGCTGGCTGACAGATAACGCCATAGAAAAAGCTTATTTAGGGAAAACGGAAAATCAAGAACTTCTTGGGCTTCCCGCCTCGTTCCCGCAAATAATCGGGGAACAGATTGTCCAGCGATTTCAAAGAGGAGCTATTAGCTATAAAGAGGGAAAAATAAGTTTTGTCTGGGGAAGCGAACTGATAAGAAATGTCGGGTTGTTTCCGGGCATAAATTACCGGCCCGAGTCGCTCTTCTCGGCGCTTGTCAGGCAATAACTTAGTAGGTTTCGTAGTAAATAACAACGCTAACCCTAACCGTATTCTGTCCGGGCGTTACATTAGTTTGCGGTGCCCCCCTTTGCCCGGCTGAATTGTAGGCCCCGCCCATCATGGGAAACGGCCTTGGCATATTCGAGGTTTGAACCACGTTTACTATTTTCCCCAAATTTATCCCCGAGGCGCTGGAAAGGTTGCGGGCTTTTTCCTTGGCATTGGCAACTGCCTGGCGCATTGCCTTATCTTCGAGAGCCTTCTCAAGCCCTTTTGAAAAGGCAAAGCTTATCCCGCCGACAAGGTTTGCCCCATCCGAGACCGCAACGTCTATAACCTTATTTACTTTATCAATAGGCGTTACCTTAATTTCGAGGTTCTCCGAAACAGTATAGCCTGCTATATTCCCTCCTCCTCTTACCGGAATCATGGATTGATAAACCGGCGGATAATTCGGGTAAAGGGAATAATTCACGGTCTTGATGTCCTCCGGGGCGATTCCAAGTTTTTTAATGTCCTTTATAATTTTGCCGGAAACCCCGTTTGTCCTGCTTTGCGCCTCACTTACCGTGGCGGAAGTTTGGCTAATGCCCAAATCAACAACCGCCGTATCGGGAACCGCGCCTGCCGTCCCTTCTCCGCGCGCGGAAAAAAGGTCTGTTTTGGCAGTTTGAACGCTTCTTATAAAAAACGGTATGGGCCCCGCCAGCCTTGTATACAAGAAAAAGGCTACGAAAAGTACAGCTATCGTAACAACAGGAGTTTTAAATTCTTGGTAAAACCGCCTCACATAACCATCCTAGTTTAAAGATGGGCCATTTGTCAAGGTTAATAAATCTCGAACGACTCCAGTAGCTTTCTGTTGCCTTCGACCTGATAGCGCAGGAGAGACGAATAAATGCCTTTTTTCTTCGCCAGTTCCCGGGGCGGTCCGCTGTCAACGATTGTTCCCTTGTCAATCACCAAAATCTTCTCAACATTTTGAATAGTCGTAAAGCGATGGGCAATAATAATAACCAGTCTATCCTTCATTAAATTTTGCAGCGCGTCTTGGACCTCTTTTTCGGATTTCGCGTCAAGAGAAGAGGTTGCCTCATCCAGGATAAGAATCGGCGCGTCTTTTAAAATAGCCCGGGCGATTTGGATGCGCTGTTTTTGCCCGCCCGAAAGCCGCACTCCCCGTTCCCCGACCCGGCTCCTGATTCCACTAGGCAGTCTCTGAACAAAATCAAAGGCATTGGCAAGCTTGAGGGCCGAAATTATCTTTTCTTTGCTTGCGTCGGGATTTCCATAGGCGACATTCTCTTTAACGGTTGAGGAAAACAGCTCATTTTCCTGGAAAACCAGGGCTATATTATGCCTGATATACCTTGCTTCCAGATTTTTATAATCTTCGTTTTTCAGATAGATCGCGCCCTCGGATGGTTCATAAAACTTTAACAGCAGATTAACAATCGTTGTTTTGCCGGCGCCGCTATGGCCAACCAAAGCGACTTTTTCTTTGCTCCGAATGGAGAAGGAAACATTTTTTAAGACATTTTCCGAATTCTCGTAACGAAACGACACGTCTCTAAACCGGATTGTCGGGTTCTTAGCGCGTTCTAACGGGGTTTGGATTTTGTAATTTTCTTTTGAAGGAAGGCGCAGGATCTCAAAATACTCTTTTGAACCGCTTTCTGCCATCTGGATTTGGGTGAGGATAAACGACATGGCAAAAAGAGGGATTCGCGCCTGGTTCACCAGCTGCAAGATCAAGACCATTTCCCCAATTGACAAATGTCCCTTAAAGGTGCTGTAGAAAACGACAAGGTTAATGACAAACAAAATGATGTTAAGCGACAAGCCTCTAAAAAAGTCAAAAACATGATAGGTTGTGCTTTGTTTCGCGTAAATCCGGTTTATTTCGGTCAGATTTCGCGACAATGTTTTAAATTCCTGAATTTCGCTGATAAAACCCTTCACCAGGGGCATGTTGGCAATTACTTCCTGAATCCGTCCGCGGCTGGCGTCCTCAATCTGGTTTTTTTTGACCTCTTCCCTGCCCCAGCGAACGGTTGAATAATACGAAAGCACCAAATAAACAGGAAACAAAATAAAAGTAAATAGCGCGATTGGAATATTGTAGTGCGCCAAAACCAAAATAGTGAAAATGCTCTGGAGAAATGTCGGCAGGATAAAATTTGAGACCGCATTTAAGAATGTTTGAATGCTCTGAATGCCGCGGGCCAGCTGATTGACGATTTTTCCCGAGACACTTGAATCAAAATACGACTGAGGAAGAGTAAGCACCTTATCATAGAATTTTTCGGTGAGGAATTGCCGCAGTCTGCCAGCAAAATGATCCCCGATCCGGCCGCTCACCGTGTTTAAAATAAGACTCAAAAGGTTCGCGCCAAAGGCGATAAAGATTAAAAGAATAAGCCTCTGCGCGTTACCGCCTTTGTGCCCAATCTGCGCGACGATTTGATCAACAATGGATTTGGATAAAATCGGCGCCACCAGCGCCAGGGCGGAAGAGACAAGGATTAAACCGGATAAAATCCAAACCAAATAGCGCAGGGGCTTTGAGATACGGATAATATTAGCAATATTCCTCATTAATACATTATACAGGAAGATATATATCTTAAAACCGCACTGCTTGACTCTTTACTATCCGGTAGCGTAAAATTAGTTATATATGAAAAGAGTTTTTGTGAATAAGTATATCGCGGCTGACCCAAGCATTTGTCATGGGAAACCCACCTTTGCGGGAACACGTATTATGGTGTGGCAGGTTTTGGAAATGCTTGCCGCAGGAGAGACGGAAAACGGTATTATCAAGGCATTCCCCAGTTTAAGCAAGAAGCACCTAAAGGCTGCTTTAGACTATGCCAGTTCTCTAACCCGGGAAAGCTATGTCATCATCAACACACAAGCCCCAATTTCTCCTCGATGAGAATGTGCGAAAAGAGCTCTTTACATTTCTTAAAGAGATGGGAATTCCTGTTAGAGTTGCTCCAAAAGGCGCCTCGGATGAAACGCTGGCCAAAATTTCTTACAAAGAAAAATGTGTTATCATCACCAATGACGCAGATTTCAGCGAATACTCCGAGAATGCTATATTTGCTGTGGTGTGGTTAAGAATTCCCCAGAGCGATCCACAGTCATTGCTTAAAATGTTTGCTCAACTTCTTAAAAAATGCGGGGTTTTCAAAGGAAAACTTATTATTTTAGAAAGAAATACATGGAAAGATTGGCCTCTTTCCCGGGATGAGGCGTTGGGAAAGAAATAATCCTTGCTTTTAAGGATACGGCGCTACAAAAAAGAGCGGGGGCTTGACAGGCAGAGAAGAAAAGTAGTTAGATAAAGAGGATAGGAAAGTAAAAAGAAAAAGCAAAGACTATGCAGGAAGAATATCAAAACCCAAGCCTTCAGAATCAAGCCCAAGATCGGCAAGTACCTTTAGATGTTGGTTCAGGGGTACCTGCTGGTTCCCAATCTAATGTTAATCCCAATGGGGAAAAGAAAGGATTGGTTTCAAAGATCCTCTCCGTCTTTGAGGTTGGGCTGTTTGAGATTGTCTTTGTTGCCGTTACCCTTTGCCTTTTCTTTTTTATCCTTAACTACTTTAACCTTATCAGGTTATGGCAGATCTATCCTAAAGAGCTTGGGTTTCTGCCCCACAGGCCTTACCAAAGCCAGACAGACCTTACTGTTAATACAGCCGATGTCTTGAAGGGCAGGCGTTTTACCTCGCCTATTTACCTGACTGATCCATCTGTTGACATGGCGGGAGTATCCTATGCCCTAACAGGTTCCGTGGCTTTTATTGAAAAATTAAAAAACGAGGATGCCTGGAGACTTATTTTCAAAAGCAGGGCAGGCAATATCCTGCCCCAGGATCTTTTCACTCTTCTTCCAACAACGCCTATCTTCGCCTCCATGTCTTCCGCGGCCGCCGCCTTAAAACCCCCTGATCTTAAAAAGAACGATAAAATAACTATTTACTACTGGTGGGATCTTAAAACAGAACAGGGATCAATAACCTCCATAAGAAAACTGTAGAAAGGGAAAGCGGGATTTTTTATAAGACCCTATTTCGGTTTAAGAATGTTTGAGACTGAAGAGCGTATGAAGCCAGATATCTTATAGTGTTTTAACCCTTGCTTTTTCCTTCCCTTTGTGGTAAATAGAGCTCATAGTTGTTTTTTATGAGATCCCTAGCAGAATCCGGGAATACAGGAACGATGCAGGCTGAAGAAGCCTTAAACTCTTCTACTACAAGAAGGGGATTTCTGGGACAGGCGGCAGGGATAATAACAGGGATGACTATTGGAAAAGAGCTTGCCTTCCTGGAAGAAAAGATTTCCGCCGGGAAAGTTTCCCTGGCTTCCTCTAAACCTTCCCCAAGAAGAGATGTTTTTGAAACCGCACTAAAAACCATTAATCCCCTGGAAGCCAAAGCGGTTAAAGCACAGCAGAACACCCTGGCTAATGGCAGAGCCCTGCCTGAGTCAGCGATTGACACGGAACAAGACCCTGCAATGACCAGCCTTATGAAGGCCTACGCTTACGAGAAACTAGGTGCTCCCGGCACCACGGGATACCGCGTTTCTGATGCCTGGAAGGGAAAGGACGGATTCTGGTACCAAGCCTACCAAGGCGCGATCTTACAAACCCCTGATAAGAATACCCCTCCTGTCCTCTGGAACCCCCTTGATCAGATGCATGAATACGGTCTTGACCCAATGCTTGACAACGGCAGTTTAGGGGTAACAATTCCTCCCATGGAGGATTTCAATGACGGAGTTCCCCCCGGCCATACCCAGGAATCCTTTGATATTCGTGTCCAGCACTTCAATGTCCCCCCAAACATTGTTTCCTTTGTCGAGAACCTTCGCAAAACATTTGAAACAGGGGTCTTTACCTCCCACGGCAAAGACTATGGTCCCTACGTTGTCTGGAGAACCGAGCGTATGGCCTTTCAGCTCTGGAAGGTTGACAGCCCCGCCTCTGGGGCTAAAGCAGGTGATATTGAAAGAATCCTCGCGGGAGACGCCGCCAAAAAAGCAGGCCTTGTCCCCGGGCAAGTCCAGCTTGCCTCTCCTGACCTCATCCCCCCAACCGGTCTGGGAGGAGGAAACACGGAAACTCCCCCTGCCTTCCAACCGGAATACGGGGACATTCAGAAAGACGGCTGGCAAATCATTAATCATGGCACAAAGCATGGCTTTAGCATTAACCCTCAGGCACAAGCGGAGCTTACGGCCATTGCCCGCAAATACGAACCAAACCATAAACCAGTCCTTTTTGAGACCTATGATGACTGGCAGACTGTTCCGGAGCTTTTGGTAAAAGGTATTCAACCAGATGGAAGTTCAGTGTCATCAGAGCCTGTTTTTAATTATCTAGACGAGTATGGTAATATACAAGGCTTAACCTATTTTGCTTACACCAGGTATTTCGAACAAAATGGAATTATCCGCTATATCCTGGGATTTTCTCCTAAAATGACAGACAGTGTTCTATATGCCAACCCCCTTCTTTTTAACTACCCATACATACATATTATAGATAACCCAACCTACGCTAAGGAAAGAAGAGACAGTATATCAAAGGAAACTTTTGCTTTTATCGCAGCTCTTATTGAATTTGATAATACCTTGCCGCCGACATGGCCATATTATATAAAAGACAACGTAGGTCATACAAAATATAACCCTGATGTACAAAGCCTCATTGATCAGGTACCCCTGCGTGTCCATTGACAAGATAGATATAATATTAGAATAATAAAGGAGTGAGAAATAGTTATTTTTTCCCTCTTGTATTTTTATTCCTCAGCTCCTTAGCTTTATTTGTCCTTCTGAAAAAACCGCTTTCAGTTTTTGCCACGTCCTCATCGTCATGGTGTCCTAAAACCGCAAACTGCTACCCGGGTTGCGATAATGTTCCGCTATATACAGGCAGCGGGTATGTCTGTGATAAGCCGGGCGATTGCGGCAGCATGAACACGATCTGTGACTATATCGGAATCAATGGATGCGGTTGTTCACAGACAGCCTGGTGCGGAGGCCCTGATCCTAACTCTTGTCAGGGAGTACTAACCTGCACTCCTAACTGTAATGGAACAATTAACGGCGAAACCTATCATTATGTACAGTGTGTTCCAGGATCTTCTTGTACAGGGCCCGCAGACGGAAACGGGTGCGCTTATTGTCAAACTGATTTTTATCCACGGTGTAATCCTGATGGAAGCTGTTCAAATATAGAGTGTACTACTCCTGGAATAGGAGAATGTGGATCATTTCCTAATCCCTGTGGTACCTTTGGAGATTTAATGTCCTGTCCCCAGCCCACCCCCACCACCGTCCCCACGGCCGTTCCAACCGCCCCTCCCAGCTGCACTGTTGTCAAGACTTATCCTCAGTGTGGGGGAACCTGTAATGGAACAAGCTATTCCTCTAGCGATACGGTTATGACAACCCAGTCTTCCTGCAGTAATGGAACAACCCAATATTCCTGTACCGACCTGGGAACCTTGCCCGGGCAGTGTGGTAACCCTTCCGGTGGCCCTCCAAGTTTTTCCTGCGCCTGGTGCGCGGGGCCTGACCAGTGCAGCAAGTCAGGCGGCACAGCTGTTCCGGACAGCTCTTGTAATCCCCCTTACTGTTGCCAACCTAACGGAGGAGGCAAAGTCGATGTCCCCTGCGGCAATCCCTCCAACTCTCAAACCCTCACGGTTAACTCCAGCAATGGCGGGGGTTCCTGCACCTTGACTATTACCAGCGTGGGATATAACAATGGCTACAACAACACGTACGGGCCTGACATGGGAATGAGCTACTGGCAGCCTGGCAGTCAGTCTTTAGCTAACAATCCACTCCCCTCCACCCCTCTCTTAGCAAACATGGCGGGCAGTTCCGAACAGCTTTGGAGATCTGCTACCGAATGCAATACTTCCCAAGACGTTGGTTGCAACAGCTGCGGTTACAAGGCGGGGGGGCACCATAACTGTAATGAGAGCAACCAGATGGGGGGCTTTGCCGTCATGGACTTTGAGAACATGTGGGCATACACCTCTTCTCTTTTAACCATCCAGACAGAGATTCAGAAGTATACCTATGACCAGGGACAGCCAGGGAAGAAAAACGCTGGCTATATTATCCAGTCTGATACCCCGGGCTGCACCATCAACCTTCAAAACGCACCTGTTGACTGTTCAAATACCACCATCTCCCAGAATAATGGCGGGATGACTTCTCTTACCACGGAATGGTGGAGCGGAGGTAACGATGCCTGCTACGTCTACTACCAACCTACCTCAGGCCCCCCCTACTCCGAAACCCATTCCTTTTCTCTGCACTACTGCGGTAATGGGGTCTGCGAGTGCGGGGAGCAGGGAACAAATCCTTCCGGTTCTAACTACTGTCCCCAGGACTGTCCTCCTCCAACCTATTCTATCTCAGGCTTTGTGTTTGTTGACTATAACCATGACGGACAGGAAATTTCTCCTGATACCAACTACACAGGGGGCAACGCGGTCATTCAGCTGAGGGGAACCAAAACAGAAACTGTAAACGCTGATGCAAGCGGCAACTATACCTTTGGCAGCCTCCCCAACGGGTTCTATACCATTACCCTGGTTGACCCCCCTGGATATACCAGCAGTTACCCTGGCTCCAATGATCCAAGAAGTGTAAGTATCAATAACGCTGATGTAACAAACCAGTATATAGCCATGACTCCTTTGTACTCAATCTCTGGCACCGTGTTTGTGGATACCAACAAGGATCATAAGTTCTCTTTCGCAAGCGGGGACACCTCTTATTCAGGGGCAGTGGTGGATCTTTCAACAGGGGCGCAAACAACCTCTGGCTCATATAATCCCAATCCTCCCTACGGCAACTATCTGTTCAGTAACCTTCTAAGCGGCACATACCAGGTACATCTTGATTCTCTTCCCCCTGGCTATGAGGCAACCTATCCTTTGATAGGAGCGGGCAATCCGTATTTCATTAACCTGGGAATAAATACCTCCCCATCCTGTTCCCTAATCCCTGACTCTCCAGAATCATCGGATTCTCCTCCTCAGAGTCCCTGCTATACGGGGAGTATAAGGGGGGCTGACTTTGGCATCACCAACTCCATCCCCTGGTATCAGTGCGTTGGGGCTGAGTGCAACTTTGACAGCTCATCGGAGATTATCCCATCTAATGGCAGTGTTCTGGATAGCTGCAGCGCCAAGGGATACGCCATTGGCTCCAATGATACCAGTCAAAGCCCAGGGGTTTACCTTGATGAGCCCCCTAATCCTTTAAGCGCTGTCTCCTCAGAGGGCTGGATTGCCAACCCCTATACCTTTACCCCCAAAACAGCCGGGGTGATAAGGACTGCCTATGCGTATATAGGGACAACGCTTAGCCAATCCAATATCAACACCCAGAACGGTTCACTGGTTGAGCTGTCGGGGAATGATTCAAGCGGTAATCCCTACTGCTCAAACAATGATCTTTTAAACTGCACCCTTGAAGCCAGTCTTCCCAACGGGGTATATATAGCCAATCTGCCTGATAGCGCCAATCCTGCTTTTCATTATCCCAATGACACCTTTGATCCAACAGCCAATGACTTTGTTCTCAACAGCTACACCTTTCCCCCAAACAAGAACTATGTCATCCTGGTCAACGGTAACCTTTATCTAAACGGCAATATCCTTGTTCCCAACGGCTCAACCGTAACCTTCTACGTTAAGGGGAGTATTGTGGTTAGTCCTAATGTCGGGGAGTCAAACCCCTCTGTCTGCAAGCCCTCAACAGTACCAGGGGGTATTTCAACGGGATGCGATATGGAGGGATTCTACAGCTCTGATAATTCCTTCATCATCCAGAACAACCAGCTGGCAGACAGCACCAATGACTGTGCCCAAAACCCTCCCAACAATACCGACAAACAGCTGAATATAGCAGGGGCGGTGGTGATTAACGCCTCTGACACACCCGGAGGGCCAACCTCCATTGACAACCAAAGGGATCTGTGCGGGAATGATCTAAAATGTCCCACCTACACCATTACCGAGAGGCCTGATATGATCCTTAACGCCCCCCAGCTCATAAAGCACCCTAACTTTGTCTGGCAGGAGGTGGCTCCGTAAGGGGGGGTAGATTTGCTTTTTGGCAATTATTGTGATATATAAAAATTAATTAACAACAAGGTCTGGGGTTTCGATCCTGGTTTATCAAGGGAATCACGGTGAAATTCCGTGGCTGTGCCGCAACTGTTAAAGTCAGACTACTTGAGCCTTGTCTTACCTTCGAGCAAAGGAAAAAGTAGATTTTTTTAACTTAACCTTCTCGCTCGGGAAGGTTTTTATTTTCTAATCCTTCGCTCGATCATAAAACTATGATTGCGGAAGCGCCAAGATTTATCGCTAACCAAGAACCGGAGGGGCATTCCGTCCAAACGAATGACTTTGATATCGAAGAATCCCGAAGGCTAAAAAGCTCTTTAGAACAAAAGGTTGGCTGGGGGTATAATGTTTTGGCCGAAGTTGATATCCTCCTGGGGTCTTTGCGAAAATCTCCTTCTTCGGGAATTGACCCGGCGGCAAAAGAGTACGTGCTCGAAAATGAATTAACAGCCGCCTGCGAAGCAGTGGAGAGCGGCCGCTACCTCTGGTCATCGTACAGACCCTGGGACGCGAAAGCCGGGGAATTTAAGGCATTCGGCACCTCATTTATCGGACTCTTACGATCAGGCGTTGCCGATATGGAAAAAAAAGTGCGTCAGGAAGAACGCGAAGAATATGAATTTGAATTAAAGCGAAGGTCCATAGAGCTTGCCGTAGAGCAGGAGCTCACCCGTTTATACGCTAATGGAGAGCGCGGCAGGATGTTTCTTACCATCTCTGCCTATCCCGAAGAGGTTTCGGAAGAGATAGCCGCCGGTTTAGGCTATAAACCGGAAGACAGATTAGCCAAACTGCGTTTTGAGGTTTTCGCCAAAGGCGTCTTTGCCGAAGATGTCAGACAAACCGTCGAATTAAGCGTTGCCAATGGCTCGGTGCGGGTTTTTCAAAAATTGGCTTTAGATCTTGGCGAAAACCCTTCGGATTTTCCGGATTCAGCAAGCCTTCTGGCAAGGCCTATCAGCCTTGGAGACCCTTCGAATTATCTGGATAAGATAACAGCTATTGCGCAAAGATATGACCGGCTCCTGGAAAACGAAGACCCAACCTCGTCTTATTTTTGCGGACAAAAAGTCAAGACTAAGAATTACGAAGAAATTATCGCCAGGCAGCGCTTTGTCAGAGAAAAAGGCAAGGAGCTGGTCGAAAAACTATATAATCTGGACATGGAATTGGCCGAAAGCCTAAACCAAGAAAAGCCAACCCCGCCAATAGAAGATTCCATCCGCTACTGGTTGGTTACTAAAGACGGAAACAACCGGTACCTGCTCTCGGAAGAAGAACGGGGGGTTTTGGAAGAGGTAACTAAAAATAATATTTTATCGAGAACCGCCGCCTTTATCCTCAAGAAAAACGAATTAGTCCGCATGTGGTCGGTTATGGCCTGCCTTATTAACGAAGAGAAAGCCAAGAAGCTCTTTGGGGAAGAAAAAGTTATCCGCATTCAAAACATGATGAAAGAGACAGCTGTTCCAACCCAAATGCAATATTATCTTGATCAAATGATCGCTTACGCCAACCCTCAATTTATTGCCTGCGGAGGATTAGTTAATTCCTTTGGCGCGGGACCCGGTTTGCCAAATAGCGCAAAAGGCCTTTTCCAAAGCCCCCTGTCTCAAGTCAAAGAGAGCAGGTACCGGTTGTTTTCACAAGCCGAATCTCGTATTTTATGCTGTACCTGCCCTTATTGCAAGCAGGAGGTTGAGGCTGTTATTAAAGACGGGTCTATTACCTGTCCAAAATGTAACAAAAGTGTTTCTTGGCAGAATTAGAACTAACCGCCAGTCTTCCAAATTGTTTCTTTTTTGCCTTCCTGGTAATTAGCAAAACGGGCCATGGTAAACAAAAGATCGGAAAGACGGTTAAAGTATTCCAGGATTTCAGCCCGCACGTTTTCTTCATTACGCAGGGCGACAATGTTTCGCTCCGCCCTTCGGCATACTGTTCGGCTTAGATGCAGAAGAGCTCCCAGCCTCCCTCCTCCCGGCAGAATAAAATTATGGAGTTCCGGCATTTTCCCTGTCATTTGGTCAATCTCTCTTTCAAATTCCCCAACATGTTTTACTACTTCTGATAGGTATTCTTTTTCCGCTTTCCGATGACGAGGAATATCTGTTGGGTTTGCCAGCATTGAGCCTATTTCTAGCAAATCGCTTTGAATCATTTGCAACTCAACCCGCAATCTTTCTTTAACCTTTTGCGTTTTGAGTTTTGAATCTTGAATCTCCGCCGCCGCAAGGCCAATCAGCGAATCCAATTCATCAACAGTCCCGTACGCGTTTACGCGAAGATTGGCTTTTGAAACTCTTTTTCCGCCAAAAAGCGATGTTTCCCCTTTATCTCCTTTTCTGGTATAAATCGGCATTAACATTCGCTGTATCCGCAGCTATAGCATTTCCGGCAGCCTTCCTCATAGGCAAAGCTAACTGTTCCGCAGGAAGGACAGATGTCAAAAAGTCCGGTCGAGGATGAATCATCTTTTATTTTAAGCGCCAGCTGGTTAACATGAACTTCGTCTGATGGTTTATTTTCTTCTTTAGAAAATCCGTTTGATAAATCAGCCGAAGGACTCCTGTCTTCAACCTGTCCGTTAACGGCAAACCCCATATGCGCCGCGAGCACTTTGGCAACCGCGTCGGGCAGGGATCTAACCTTATTTACGCCAAATCCAACACTTCTTGCCCCTCCGATTCCGACAAGCTGGGCTACAATCTGGCGCACCTTTTCCCGTTGGGTTACCCCCGCGTTAAGCTGAAGAGAAAGAGAAATCATCCTGCCCAGCCCCTCCGCCATCGCGCCAACATCGGATCCTGATTTGCCCACTGTTATAAACATTTCCGAAGGCTCCGTCCTGTCGCTTTGATGATTTATGGAAATATAGGTTATGCCCATTGGCGTCTTGACTTTATAGGTTACCCCTTCCAGTTTTTCCGGGCGAGGCAAAACAGCCACCATGGGCAAAGCGGGCTGGGTAACCTCTTCTTTCTCTTTCTTCTCCTTTGCCGAATCCACTCTTTCCAAAACACCCTGACGCGATCCGTCACGCATATAGGTAATACCCTTTAATCCCATATCGTAGGCAAGCATGTAGAGCGTCTTGACGTCATCAACCGTATGGCTGTTAGGCGCGTTAACGGTTTTGGAGATTGACGAATCAATATACTCCTGGGCTATTGCCTGAACCCTGGCGTGATCCAAAGGCGTCAGATCGTTGGCGGAGGCAAAGTAGTCAGGCTTTTCTTCGTTGGGATGATCCTTAAGCCACTGCTCATAAAGATAATGATAAACTATTTCCTCTCCGCCCCTCCAGCGTCTAAGAAACTTAAATTCATAAACAGGCTCTATGCCGGAGGTAACCCCGGAAACAAGAGAGGTGGTGCCGGTTGGGGCAATGGTTAATAAAACCGCGTTTCTGATGCCTTGTTTTCTAATCTTGTCCCGAAGTTTTTCCGGCAGGGCTTTTACGTGATAGCCCTCCAGGTATTTTTCCGGGGCGAACTTTGGAAAAGAGCCCTTCTCTTTGGCAATATCCGAAGACGCTTCGTAGGCGCTGTCCCTAAGGGTTTCGAAAATCTTGTGAAGAACCGGCTCGCATTCTTTGGAGCCGTATCTGATTTTCATTTTAATAAGCGCGTCCCCCAAACCCATAATGCCAAGGCCCTGGCGCCGGATTTCCTTGGAACGCTTTTCATTCTCTTTAAAGAAATAATAAGTTTGGTCAATCACGTTATCTAAAAACCTAACCGCCGTGGCCACATCTTTGCTAAAGTTTTTATAATCAAACTCTCCGTTTTTAACATAAGCTGCCAGATTCATCGCTCCAAGATTGCAAACCGCCCAGCCCGAAAGCGGCTGCTCCCCGCACCCCCTGGAGACAACTCCTTCGGCAATCCAGGTGTCCGAAATCGGCTCATGCAGATCATAAACCGTCTCAATTCCATCCTGCTCAACCGAGACAATCTTAGCAAGCCAGGTGTTACCGGTTAATGCAAAATCTTTTTGGGCAATTCTTAGCTTTTTTTGTTTATCCGGATGGGAAAGACCGATCCTTTCGGCAAACACCTTCATACCGGCTCCGGAGACAATAACCTCATACTGTCTGTGCTTAGAATAAATAATTCTATCGCCGATATGCCCGTTTGCTACTTTCTTGACTTTTACAATTCGCCCATGGATACCAAAAGACAAAAGAATGCGGCGGATATCCAAGGCTAAATGTTGGCTGGTTGTTTTAAATCTCAGGAAAGGGTGGGTACTTGAAAGATTAATATTGCCATCTGTCGAGAAAAGTCCGTCAAGAAGCCCTGCCAAGAAACGCCTGTTGGTATTTTGATACGCGAGGGGAATCCTTTTTTCAAAAGAATAGGAGGGGGCAAGAAGAGACTCTCTGACCATAAGCGCTGTGCCGTTTATTCCCCGCATGGTAAGATTAGCAGAGCGGCTATTTTGTGCCGCGTCAAGGCTTACTCTTGATCCTGTCATCTCAAGGGTTTCACGCACTAAAGAAATCCAATCCTTCTCATCCGTGTTAACGGCGAGCTTCACAACATTTCTGCTTAGAATTTTTTCCGTAATGCATCCGTCTCCCAAAAGAATTCCCACCAAGAACCCGTAATCTCTGTCATTCCAACCCTTTGGCAAGCCGGAAACCTTGTTTTCGGGCATAAGGGTTGGGGCGATACGCACCATATCTCCTGCTTCAAGCTCCGCCAAACTTAACGGCGTAAATCTTTTATTGGCAGCATTTTTTGCTCTATCTTTATGCTTAATTGCGTGGAACTGATGAGCGGCTGTTGCGCGAAGCTCTGCTCCATCGGAAAGTTTTACCCGAAAAACCGGCTTATTCTCATAAGTCTCAACCTTATCAACCTTACCGCTGCCAAGTACCGTTGCTATTCTTTCTCCTTCCTGGATTGAATCCGCTCTTTTCCATCCATCCTTGGTGGCAACCAGAGTATCGCCTGTCAGGCAGGGATTTGTCGCGATCAGCTTCTCGAAATAAAAAGTGTTGCTTCTTTTATTCGACCTTTCCAGGAAGTGAAGCCCCGGCTCCGCGGATCTCCAGGCGGCCGTGCAGATTAAATCCCAAAGGTATCTTGCCTTGACAGTCTTATAGACCTTGACTTTGCCGCCGATCTTGCGCCACTCGTCAATCTCCCCGTTCCACTTTTTATCATACCTCGGATCATCCAGGTCAGGATAAATAAGCTGCCAGTCCTGATCATTTTTCACCGCTTCCATAAAGGAATCGGAAACGCAAACCGACAAATTCGCTCCGTTAATTTTCGAAAGGTCATCTTTAACGGTAATAAATTCTTCGATATCCGGATGCCAGTCCCAAAGCATAATCATCGTTGCCCCCCTCCGGCTGCCGCCCTGCTGCACAATGTCGTGGGTGGCAACGGAAAAAAGCTCAGCCCAGTTAACAGGACCCGAAGAAGTGCCGTTGACTTTTTTGACACGGGCGCCTCTGGGACGAAGAGAAGAAAGATTTAATCCCACTCCGCCCGAGCGGGACTGGATTTCAACCAGCTGTCTTAATGCCTCAAGGATCCCATCCCTTGAATCTTTAGGAGACGGAATAACAAAACAGTTAAAATAGGTTACCTCATAAGCTGTGCCTGCCCCGGATAAGATACGGCCCCCGGGAACAAACTTAAATCCCTCCATTACCCTATAAAATTCTTTTTCCCAGAAGGAGCGCGCGTTTTCCTTTTCGTTTTTAGCGATCCCCCCGGCAACCCTTTTCCACATCTCTTCTGGCGTATGCTCAACAAGCCCTCCGTCCTCATCTTTAAGGGCGTAGCGATCCAGGAATACTTTTTCTCTTATGCCGTCAAATTTCATAATAAATTAAAAATTACTTTATCAATCTCCTTACCTCTTTTTCAAAATCTTCTATATCAACAAACCGCTTAAAAACGCTTGAAAATCTGATATAGGCTACCTTATCTATTTTTTTTAATCTTGCCGCCACCAGACTGCCTATTTTTTTACTTTCAACCTCTATGCCGGACTCCTGCCTTAAATCCTTTTCCGTCTCCGTTGCGATCTTTTCTATGGTATCCGCCGGAACCGTTGTTTTTTCGCATGCCTTAATGATGCCTTCTTTTAATTTTTCCCGGCTGAATCTCTCTCTTTTTCCGTCTTTTTTTATGACAATCAGATTAGCGTTCTCAATCCTCTCGTAGGTCGTAAACCGCTTCTGGCATTTTAAACAAGCCCTTCTCCGGCGTATCGTTTCTAAATCCTCGCTGTCTCTTGTTTCCACAACCTCGGTTTCCAAATTTAAGCAGAAAGGACACTTCATAAAAATTCAAAAATCAAAAGTTAAAAGTTAAAATTACAGGTCAAAATTCAAAAGTTTTAAAATGCGAAGACTGAACTTTTTACTTTTGAATTGTGTCTTTGATTTTTGCATTTTGACTTTTGAGTTTTTTCTCTATATCTAGCGCAAAAATAATCTTATGCCACTAAATCTATTGTGTCAACTAGAAATTTCTGTATCAAAAATGGTCAATGATGCCTTCTTGCCTCAAATTGAGGGCAGAGGAAAATTGCAATTTTAAAACGAACAATTATTTAAATCTTTCCGCTAATTTTGTATTCTATTTACGAATGATTGACTTAAGCATATTTCTAAAGTTAATCATTCTCTGCTGGTCTTTGGCAAATTCCGCCTTAAGATTTTTAGATGATTTGGCGGAAATACCGCTAATCACTTCCTGCTGTTTCATCGAGGAAAGAATCATTTTATTAACCAGGCTCTTTGTGTCCTCTCCTTGTTTTCTTGCCTCTCTTAAGGAGGAGATTGCCTGGTCAAGATAGTTTTCGCCTTTGGATATGGTGGTTTCCGCTAGTTGGAATTCTCCTTTTCGGGAAAGATATAGTCCCGCGTTAGTCCTTTTTTCCGATTGAAGAAGGTTAAATTCCGTCTTTTTAAGGGAATCGGAGATCAAAAAACCCACTATTCTGTCTCTGATCATCTTTAAAAAGTACAATGGATTATCGGGCAAAAGGCCGGGATAGGGCAGCTGATAATCTATCTTATGTCCGTTAAAAGAAGCACCTGCCTTATCCTGACTAAAGGCTTGAGGCATAACCAAGACGGTTAACAAGAAAAAGGTTGCTATGACTAAAGTTTTTTTCATTGTTATAGATCAATCTATTAAATCTTAGGCCATAAACCGCCTATCGTCAATACCCTATCTCTCGGCTACCGCATTTAGCCAATCGCTCTCCAGCCTATCAAATTTATTGGTAAAAGACAATTTGCCATATTCTCCCTGGTACTCTCCCATGTTTCCCGCTATGGAAATTTTATTAAAACCTGATTCTTTTAAGGCTTGGAGAAGGATACGATCTGTTATGTAATGAATTTTTATTGTTGTTATACCTTTAAAGATCCAATTTTCTCCGTCACTATCAAATATTACCGTGTGGTGAAAAAGAATATTGCCTGCTTTCCTGTCAAAAAACTCCATAAGCAAATGTTCTTTCTCATCGTTAGTCCTTGATTTTTGTATCTTAAAATTTAAGAGTCTATCTTTTTTAATCAAAAGCTTCTCAAGATTAAGAGTCTGAATAATAAATATTCCGTTTTTCTTATCTAGCAACTGATATATCTGTTTAAACAATGTTTTTAGCGATACAGGAATATAAGGCAGAGAATTACCCATACATATTGCCGCATCAAATTTCCTACTGATTTTATCAGAAAAGTTAGTAAAATCGGTCAGCATAAAATCAACTCTCTTTTTATACTGGCTAGCTAGCTTATTCCTTTCTTTATTTGCGATATCAACCATAATCTCATTGTGATCTAATCCTAAAATCTTATAATTTGTCTTCTTAGCTAACTCTAACGTATATCTTCCGGTCCATACTCCAATATCCAATATTGACTGTGCATTATTAGTTTTTAGCAGATTTAAAAGCACAGGAAATTCATAATTTAGACGCTTTCCCCAGTTAACCATCAAATTGTAATAACGCGCAACAAAACTGGCATAGCTTTGTGTCTCCAATTTAGGGAGCTCATTTTTTATAAGTTGCCTAAAGATATCTCCTTGCGAAACAATGCCTAAAAGGTGACCTTTCGCATCAATAACAGGAAGCCTGCTAACACGATTTATAAGCATTTTTGATTGCGCCTCCATAAGAGAAACATTAGGAGATACGCTAATTACCTGTTCGTTCATCAATTCTTTAATAGACATGTCAAAGATGTTTTTTAGGTTGTGCTCCATCGCTTCGAAGCTCTTGGCATGCACATAGTCTTCTATCAAATCCTGCATAGAAGGATAAAGTTTTATGAGAATATCTTGTTCCGTGACTATGCCAATCAGTTTTCCACCTTTAACAACAGGAACCCCTGATATGCCCAAGTTAAAAATAATTCTGGCAACCTCCTTTATCTTTTGATCAGGAGAGACAGTTACTACTGTTTTCTGCATTATTTCCAGGAGTTTCATATAGTTTTATTATGCAGCTATTTTAAGATTCTCGCAAGGCGCAATCCTAGGATTTACCGTCTTTTTCCTTTTATAAAATTCAGGGGTCTCACGAAGATATATTGCGTCTCTATCGGTCTTTATTCCTCTTTTTTCAGCATACTCAGGCCAATGCGGAACGCTAGGCACAATCTGGAAACCTAATCCTCTAAAGAATTGATAATTTCTGCTCCAAGATCCGGCACGCTCATCGCTCATTACCCAAGCTCGGACTTCCCTTGCGCCTTTACCGCCATAACCCCTATGTCGATAAAATGCATACTCTAAAGCAGTTGCAACCAATGTGGTCCCTACACCACATCTTTGGCTTTCAGGCCTAACAATCAACCGTTCTAAAGATGCTATGCCCGATGCTAAGTCCACAGATGGGTCGCCTCGCCATCGTAATGTCTCTACTCCTAATAATTCCCCCAAAGGATTAACTGCCGCCAAAGGTGTTATTTTTTTTGGCTCACCAGAGTTTGTGTAATAATTCCACAGCTCAACGCAACAAGCCGACACCTCATTCGTATCTGCCCAATTCTTCGGTAAGCTAGGTACAGGATCTAGATGTTTTCTTATTTCTGGATCAGCTGCAATCCATTTCAAAATATGCTGCATATCACCAAGTTCTATGCTTCTAACTTCTGCAACCCTAGACCTTTCCTGTCTTTCCTGTTCTGTTGGCCTTCGAGGAAAAATAGCCTTAAATGAACCCCTAAACTCCTCAATAAACCTGCTCATAAGAAATTACGTAGATAAAGTTAAGGCATTATATTATAATGGTATAGGCTTGTCAAAAATATGAATAAACCCTTAATGCTCATCTTTGGTGCTACCTTTCTTTGGGGACTTTGGGCATTCTTTGCCAAAATCGCATCAGATAAAATCGGTGTGCAAGCCAGTTTATGGGATTCCATTACCTTAATCTTCGCGATTATTATTTATTTAGGCTTAACCAAGGAGCTTTCTAATCTAAAGGCTGACAAATTCGGCATTACAATGGCTCTTCTGGCAGGACTGTGTGCGGGAGTAGCCTCTGTTTTCTTTTTTATTGTTATACAAAAAAAACCCGCTGGAATAGTTATTACATTAAGTTCCTTGTATCCAATTATCACTATACTGCTCTCGCTAGTCTTTCTTAAAGAAAACCTAACTTTAAATAAAATATTGGGTTTTATCTTTGCGTTTATTGCTATCTTTCTTTTGAATCTTTAATCCCCAGCTCCTCAAGCACTATCTTTAATGTTTCATCTTGGTTGTGGGAATAGGTATTTATGACCAAATCGTAATATTTTTTGTCCCAGTAAACCCATTCTTGATTTCCGTTTGCGTATATTCTCCTCCACTTGTCCAAATCATTTTTTTCTCTCTCAAAAACCTCCTCCTTTGCCTGTTCAACCGATATGCGCTCCCTGTTAACAAGCCTGTCTATGCGTATCTGTGTCTGATCATTTCCCTGGGGATCATCACAGACAACGCCTATTTTAAACACGCCGTCTATGCCCTGGGCATTAAAACCCGCCAGTTTTGTTTCAAGAATAATATTCTTCCCATTTTCAAGTATTCTTTTAAGCGAAGCGTCAAAATCCTCATCGTTCTTGTCGGGACGAAGATTTGTGTCTTTCTCCGAAAGCCCAAGCTTGGCACGCAAAGCCTCCCAAAAAACCTCTCCCCCTTCAATATGACGCCAGCCCAGGTGAAGAGCTAACTTATGGGCAAGGGTCGTAGATCCTGAGGCAATCCTGCCTGATACGGTTATAATTTTAATTCCAGGAAGATCAATTGGACTATCCATAAATGCTAGATGCTACTGATTCTCTTTATTTAACAATTTTACAATCAAAACACACAATAATCCTTCACTTTCCTACCATTATAACCTCTTCCACCAGCCGGTTGGCATATCCCCACTCGTTATCATACCAGGCGACAATCTTAGCCAAATTACCGCCAACCACTTTTGTTAAAGAGAGATCCGCGATTGAGGAATGGGAATTGCCTACTATATCGGATGAAACAAGCGGGTCCTCCGTTACCGCGAATATGCCTTTGTAAACAGGATTTTCCGCTTCTTTTTTTAAAACTCCATTGACCTCATCGGCAGTGGTCTCTTTTTTCAAAAGAAAGGTAAAATCCGACAATGAGCCAACTGCCACGGGAACCCTAATTGATAATCCGGCAAAGATGCCTGCTAATTCCGGCACCGCTTCGGACGCGGCAATGGTTGCGCCGGTTGATGTGGGAATAATATTTTGAGCAGCCGATCTTGCCCTTCTGTAATCTTTGTGCCCCCCATCCTGGAGTCTCTGATCCGAAGTGTATCCGTGAATAGTGGTCATCATCGCCTTTTCAACGCCAAAATGATCAACCATGATTTTGGCAACAGGGGCTATGCAATTGGTTGTGCAGGAGGCATTGTTTATCAGGGCCTCGCCCTGATATTTTTCATCGTTGACCGACAGAACATAGGTTGTTACGTTGCCGCCTTTAACCGGTGCGGACAAAACAACCTTTTTGGCCCCGGCTTCAAGATGAAGCTTTAACTTATCCTCTGTTCTGAAATGCCCGGTTGATTCAATAACCACGTCCACCCCCAAATCCTGCCAGGGCAGAAGACTCGGATCCTTCTGGGAAAAAACAGGAATCTCTTTTTCATCAATAATTAAACTCCCAATATAATCGTCTCTATTTTGAACATTTGGAATTTGTCCGCCTGAATTTGATTTGAGATTTGAAATTTGAGATTTGAAATTTAAGGCATGATTCTGAAGCATGCCATATGAAGAATCATATTCAAGAAGATACATCCAGCCTTTAATATCGGTTGAGGAACCGGCGTTGATGGCAACCACCTCTATTTCGGATAGATGTTTTTCCAGAATCACCCGATGCGCTACCCTTCCGATTCTTCCGTAACCATTAATCGCCGCCCTTATCATAGTTTTAGTATAAAAGTTTAACCGGATTTTAGCAAGAGAGAATCCACCCGCAGAAAAACAGTTTTTATTTTACAAGGGCCGCAAGTCCCGGCAGTTTTTCGCCCGATAGAAATGAAAGCATTGCGCCCCCTCCGGTTGAGACAAAATTAAATTTATCAATCAAGCCGATTTTTCTCAAAAACTCTGTTGTGTCCCCGCCGCCGACTACTGAATAAGCACTGCCCTTGATAACCGCCTCGGCGATTCTCCGCGAGGCATGATTCAAATCGTCTTCATCCAACTTTTGACTTTTGACTTTTGACTTTTGACTTATCTTTCCCATTGTTCCATTCCAAACAACTGTTTTCGCCCGATCAATAACCTCGATAAAATTTACAATGCTGTTTTCCAAAATCCCTGTCCCCTCGGGGTTTAAATCGGCAACCAAAAGAAGGGCATTTGCTTTACTCTTTTGATGCTCGAGCCGGATAAAGGTCTTCGACTCCTCGGCTATTTTCCCTCCAACCAAAACATAATCCGCCAGGCCGTACATTTTTATAACCAAAGGAAGTTTGGTTTCTATCTTTTTCCCGCCGATAACAACAGCCAGCGGTCTTTGGGGATTTTTAATAACCGAGTCTAAACGCGAAACCTCCTCTTCCAAATGAAAACCGGCAAAACAGGGCAGAAGTTTCGGCACACCGACTATCGAAGCATGAACCCTATGACAAACCGAAAACGCGTCGTTCACATAAATATCCGCCAGGCCTGCCAGTTTTTTGGCAAAATCAGGGTCATTCTCTTCCTCTCCTCTATAAAATCTTAGATTCTCAAGCAAAAATAGCCGAGTACCAATCTCCCAGCCAGCAAACTCTCCCAATTTCTTAAATCTTAAATCATAAACCTTAAATCTATCCGCCAACCACTTTGCCACCGGCTCCAAACTAAACTGTTTATTTTCTCTGGACATTTGAAATTTGATATTCTTGTCCTGAGCTTGTCGAATGGATGATATTTGATATTCCGGGCGCGGTCGTCCGAGATGCCCTCCGATAATAACCTTTGTCTTATTCCCAAGAAGAAAGTTTAAAGTTTCCAGTCCCGCTTTAAGCCTCGCATCGTCCTCTATTTTGTACTTTTGACTTTTTACTTTTGACTTTTGACTTATCATTGGTACATCCAGATCCAACCTTAAAAAAACCGTCTTTCCTTTAACATCGGCTCTTTTAGCAACAGGCAAATTCATATTAGTTTCTTAACTTTTCAGGGTCAAATAAACGAAGACCGGGAATTTTAGCAAAATCTTTTTTATTGTTGGTCGCTAACTTAGCATTAAGATAGATTGCGGTTGAGGCGATAATCAAATCCGCCAGACTTGCCCCTGATGTATACATCTTTCGTCGTAAAATCATACCTAAAATATAGGCAATCTCTTCATTTAAGTCTTGTGTTTGAAACCATGATAGATACTTTTTTGACTCCTTTTCACCCAGCTCTGTTTCCGCTTTCTTATCGTTGAGATACTCTGCAATAACAATCGTTGGCACCACTAATCTTACATCCTCTAATTGAAGAAAAAGCTTAACCCACGGAGCAAAACCATATATATTATCAATAAGAATATCCGTATCTAAAACAATTATCTTCACGTAATTATACCTTTGGAGAGATTTTCAAGATATTTACGTTCTTTTTTCTTCCAGGCGGGAGCATCAAGCACCGACCAATATTTTCTCTTCTTGTATTTGCCAAAAACTCTCCGTAACTTAGCCAGCGTCTCCTCTATTTCTTCTGCTGTTGGCCTTTTTCGCGCTTCCGGAATAATTCTCACGCTTCCCGCATGTTCTTTTTCCACAATAAACTCCTCGCCTTTAAAAATAACAGCGTTGAGAATCTCAAAAAAATTATTCCTTGCCTTGGTTGCGGAGATGATATTTTTCATAACAGATTAAGTGTACATAATGTACATCGCATTGTCAATCAGTTGGTAAACTCCTGGCAAAACATTTCTCCATATATTCCCCCGTCAATTACCCCGATTCCTACCCTGCCAAAATTGACAGAGAGAATGTTTGCCCTGTGCCCGGGACTCTTCATCAAACCCTGCATGGCCAACTCCACGTTTGGCGCAAAGGCAAGGTTTTCCCCCGCGTAGGTAAAGGAAATATCCGCCTCGCCCATTCTGTCAAACGGACTTAGCCCCTCCGGTGTGTAATGAGAAAAATAGCCCCTTTTAAACATGTCCTCGCAATGGGCCCTGGCAACAGCCTGAAGCCTGGCATCAAGGCTTAACGGCTGAATATTTCTTGATGTTCTTTGGGCATTAACCATGCTAAACATTTTCCGCTCCGAAGCATAATCAATATGAAAATTAGAGGTTTTAAACGAAAGCTTTATCAGTTCGTTGCTTTTTGGTTCAACTGTTAAAAAATTCAGCGTCTCATCCAAACCCTTGCCAAAAACGTTTCTTAAATCCTGTTCAACGCCCTGCGTATTAATCAAAAGACTGCTGCCTATTTTTGATTTATAGATTGTCTGCTTTAGAAACGGAGAAAACGGAAGCGCGACTATTAAGGTTAAGAGAAAAGAGACAAGAACAGCCGAGGAAATCAACGCAGGCACTATGCCTAAAAAATGATTTACGCGGACAAAAAATAAACCCGGCCTGCTAAGGGATAGGTTTTGAACTTTTGAAGCGTAGAATGGTCTGGCCACTTTTACGAATAAGCTATTAATAATCATTTCTGCCAGAATAGCCGCAATAAAAAATCCAAGCGCGTTGGCAAAACCCGAAGGCATCAGGACAAGAGAGGAGAGAAGCTTGCCGAAAAAAGAATAAAACTTAAGTCCGACCAAAAACGAAGTAACAAAACCTATCAGGTCAATCAAGGATAAGACAAATCCCCGTTCAAAGCCTTCAAAGGCATAGAACAGAAATACAATGATAATAATAAAGTCAAGCCAATTAAAAACGGTATATATCCTATGTATTGAATCAAGAAACGGCAAAAGAATATGCATGTTAATCATTATAGCATTACTTAATCGCTCTTTCGCGGAAATAGTTATATTTAACCTTTGTTGTAACAAAATCCGTCAAATGCTATGATAGGTGGATGAAAAAGATCCTCAAGGGACATCAACGGGTCTTCGGATTAATAGCAAGATATTGGCCAGTTCTAAGCATTCTGGTTGTTTTAATAGGGCTTTTTTATTACTATATCCTTTCGGATCTTCCCTCCCCAACCAAACTGGCAAGTCAAAATATTTCTCAGTCAACTGAAATTTTTGATCGAAACGGAAAGCTTCTTTACACCATTTACGCTCAAAAAAACCAAACCTTTATTCCTTTATCCGAAATTCCCAAAAGCCTCCAGGAAGCAACCATTGCCATCGAAGACAAAGACTTTTACCACCATGGGGCAATAGATCTCAAAGGCATATTAAGAGCAGCCTTTGCCATAATCTTCCATCATCAGATACAGGGAGGATCAACCCTTACCCAGCAATTAGTCAAAAACTCGCTGCTTAATCCCCAGCAGACCATCGTGAGAAAATTAAGAGAAATAATTCTCTCATTTGTAACCGAGGCCCTTTATTCTAAAAATAAAATTCTTGAGATGTATCTTAACCAGATCCCCTATGGCGGGACAGCCTGGGGAATAGAAGCGGCGTCAGAGACTTATTTCGGCGAACACGCCAAGAATTTAGATTTGGCACAGTCCGCCCTGCTGGCAGGACTGCCGGAGGCGCCAAGTGCATTTTCTCCTTTTGGCTCTCATCCTGAACTGGCGAAGGCAAGACAGGAAGAGGTGCTTAAAAAAATGTATGAACAGCATTATATCAGCAAAAACCAGATGCAAAAAGCGGAGGAAGAAAAACTTAACTATAAATCCTTGGGGAATAACATTAAGGCTCCCCATTTTGTTCTTTACGTAAAAGATCTTTTGGTAAAAAAGTACGGGGAAAGAATGGTTGAGGAGGGAGGGTTAAAAGTAACAACCTCTCTTGATTTATCTATTCAGGACTTTGCCCAAAAAGAGGTAGCAAACCAAATTGCCCATCTCAAAGGATATCATGTTACAAACGGAGCCGCCCTGGTAACCGATCCCGCAACAGGCGAAATCCTGGCCATGGTCGGTTCAAGGAATTATTTTGATAGAAAAATAGACGGCAATGTCAACGTAACCCTTGCCCGCAGACAGCCTGGTTCGTCAATTAAGCCCATCAACTACGCCGTGGGGCTTTTGAACGGATATACCGCGGCAACCCCGTTCGTGGATGAACCCATCTGTTTTCCAAATCCCGGACGCGCGTCTTACTGCCCCGGCAACTACGATCATAAATGGCATGGGGTTGTTCAAATGCGTTTTGCCCTTGCCAACTCTATTAATATTCCGGCTGTAAAAATGCTTAAACTAAATGGGGTTAAGGCAATGATTGCCACCGCATCTGCCATGGGAATAACCACGTTCACCAATCCTAACCGATACGGCCTCTCGCTTACCCTGGGAGGCGCGGAAGTAACCATGCTCGATATGGCCACGGCCTATGGTGTTTTTGCCAACGAAGGCTACAGGGTTAATTTGCATCCTGTCTTAAAAGTTATGGATTCAAAAGGAAACATCCTTCAGCAGTATAATCCGCCCCAAAGTCCGATTTTCGGCAAAAAGATTTTAACATCCGGGGTTGCCTATATCATCTCAAACATTTTAGCCGATAATAACGCCAGATCCATGGAATTCGGCACCAATTCTCCGCTTTTCATACCGGGGCACACCGTTTCGGTCAAAACCGGCACCACCAATGATTTTCGCGATAATTGGACAATCGGCTATACTCCAAAATACGTAGTTGCGGTTTGGGTGGGCAATGACGACGATTCGCCAATGCAGGGACTGGTCTCCGGTATAACAGGGGCAGCGCCTATCTGGCACGGCATTATGGCGCATCTGTTAGACGACAGGCCATCGGAAAGCTTAGCCCGCCCGGGAGACATCGTACAGAAAAAAATCTGCGCTACATCCGGACTTCTGCCCCCGCCGCCCGGTACACCAAACCGCTGTCCGACAAGATTTGAATATTTTATAAAAGGAACGGAGCCAAAAACCATTGATCCCGGAGCGCAAAAGGTTTGGATTGATAAAACAACCAATGACCTGGCAAAACCGGGACAAACAAATAATCTTGAACTGAAAGATGAAATCGTTGTCCAGGATCCTACCGGAGACAGGTTTTGCCTTACCTGCCCCCACCCCACGCCTACCCCGCAACCCTAAAATCAACCTTTCTATTTAATCTTGCCTATAGTATAATAGGCTTATTCCCTGCCTCTTTTTAGATCTTAAAGCTATGTCTGATATTCTATTTTTGGTCGTTAAAATTCTTACGGCTATAGGAGATGCCGTAATTTTTATAGCGGGCTTTTTTATAAAAAAAATAATCGGGGTGTTCAAGATGCTCTTAAAATTCACAAAAGCAACCCTTGGCAGCCTCCGGAATTTGGCAGGCATAATCTCTCAAAAACTACCGGCAAATATAGCCTTAAACATCAAAAAGAAATTGTCCAAACCGTTTCCCAAAAAGCGGCTTAGAAAAAAGCGGGAAATCTATAGCTTAAAAAAAGCCGCCCGGTCTTTTAGCTTTATCGCTAAGCTTAGGTATTTCATCTTGGGTTTTCTGTTTTCTTTCCTGTTCATATTTATTCCACTCTTATCCCTTATCTTTATCCAAGAGCTTCCCAGTCCGAGAAGCCTTTCCTTAAGACAAATTCCCCAAACAACCAAAATCTACGACCGAAACGGAATTCTTTTGTATCAGATTTACGCTAATCAAAACAGAACCCTTGTGCCTCTAAGCGTAATTCCGGCCTATCTTAAGCAGGCAACGATTGCCATTGAGGATAAAAATTTTTACCATAACCCGGGGGTTGATTTCGCGGCCATCATAAGGGCTGCCATAAATGACCTGGAGGGAAAAAGCCTGGAAGGAGGATCAACCCTTACCCAGCAATTAATAAAATCTTCCCTTTTAACGCCTAAAACCAATATGATGAGAAAAATAAAAGAAGCGATACTGGCTTTATGGGCGGAAAAAATATACACCAAGAATCAAATACTTGAAATGTACTTTAATCAGATTCCGTACGGAGGAACTGCTTGGGGGGTTCAGGCCGCGGCGCAAACCTATTTCGGCAAAAATGTAAAAGATTTAGATCTTGCCCAATCTGCTTTCTTAGCCGGCATGCCAAGGGCGCCAACCTTATACTCGCCCTTCGGACAAACGCCAACGCTTTGGAAGAGACGCCAAAAAGAGGTGCTCGACAGAATGGCTGCCCTAAAATACATAACCAAACAGCAGGAAAAAAAAGCGCTTTCGGAAAAGCTGACATTTAGGCAGCCGGAAAACCCGATACGCGCTCCGCACTTCTCCATGTACATCAAGGACCTTCTGATAAAAAAGTATGGTCTGCCAATGGTTGAGAAAGGAGGATTAAAGGTTGTTACAAGCCTTGATCTTAAACTGCAGGACAAGGCACAGGAAATTGTTTCAAAGGAGGTTGCCAAAGATAATTACCTAAATCTCACTAACGGCGCTGCACTTATTACGAATCCCGAAAATGGTGATATTCTGGCAATGGTGGGAAGCCATGATTATAACGACCCAAACGGGGGGCAGGTAAATGTTACCACCTCTTTCAGACAGCCGGGCTCCTCCATAAAAGCGGTCATGTATTCAGCGGCTCTTTCCGACGGATTTACCGCGGCTACCATCCTTAACGACTCGCCGGTTACCTATTTTTCTCCCGGAGCGCCTCCCTACTCCCCTGTTAATTATGATCACAGGTTCCACGGAAAGGTTTCCTTAAGAATAGCATTCGCTAATTCCTTTAACGTGCCCGCTGTTAAAACGCTAAACCGAATCGGCATTCCTGCCATGGTTGCCATGGCCAAAAAAATGGGCATCAAAAGCTGGGGGAATCCTAAACAATACGGTCTGTCTCTAACCCTTGGCGCCGCGGATGTTACCATGCTTGATATGGCAAATGTCTACGATACCCTGGCTAACCAAGGCGTAAGGGTGAGTCTTAATCCGCTTCTTAAGGTAACGGATGCCAGAGGCGATGTTTTGGAAGAAAAGGCTGCGGGTAAGTTCTCCAACAAGACCTGGCCGTGGGCGCAAAATCAAAATCCGGGAAAACGCGTGCTTGATCCGGGGGTTGCCTTTATCATCTCTAATATTCTGGCTGATAATAACGCCAGATCCGAAGAATTTGGATTAAACTCTCCCCTTTTTATTCCAGGACACACCGTTTCGGTTAAAACCGGCACATCGGATAACATAAGGGACAACTGGACAATCGGCTATACCCCTAACTGGGTTGTAACAGTCTGGGTGGGAAATGATAACAACTCGCCAATGCAGGGACTGGTCTCCGGTATAACAGGGGCAGCACCTATCTGGCATAGCATTATGGCCTATCTGCTGAATATTAAACCGGAAAAACCCATTCCCGTCCCGTCCGATGTAATAGAAAAGCCTTGTCTTGGCAGAATGGAATATTTTATCAGGGGAACGGAAAATTCCGTCAACTGCGCCTATATCGCTCCGACCCCAAGCCCACAAAAGTAACAGCTCTACTCCTTAAAAAGATCCAAAAGAAGATCATATTGCCTTCGCGGATTATCGGAGGCAAAAATAAAGCTGTTGCTTACAAATCTTTGCGCGCCGAAGGACTTTGCCTCTAAAATGGTTTTATCATTAATACCTCCGTCTATTTCAATCGGTATCCAGGTTTTATCCTTAACCGACAAAATTTTCTTAGCATATTCATCAACAAATTCCTGATGGGAAAATCCGGCGTCTATACTCATTACTAAAAGATTGTCCAGATCCGCAAGATCAACTCTAATATTTTCTAATGGAGTTTTTCCGTCCAGAGCCAACCCCACCTCTCCCAGTAACTGTCCCTTGGCGATAAACTCGGCCTGGTCGGACATTCTTTCAACATGACCTATAAACCTTCTAAAACCGGCCATAAAGAATGAGTCAAGGTATTGAATCGGTTCATCAACCATCATATGAAGTTCTAAAAAAACCTTGCTTGAGTATTTTTTAAAAGGGCCTGGATCCAAAAAAGTGGTGTTTGGCGCAAAAACTCCGTCTATTATATCTATATGGACACTCTTGGCAAAAGGCAAAACCTGCTCTATTTTCCGCTCTATCTTGCTCCAATCTTTTTCTAGAATACCGGGAATAACTTCAAACATAAAACAAATTCAAAATGCAAAACTACAATTCAAAAGCAAAAAGTTAGGATTTGTGCATTTTTAAACTTTTGACTTTTTACTCGAAATTTTGACTTTTAAATTTTAACTTTTGACTTTCTTCTATCTTCTTTATTTTCTCAATTCTTCTCTTGTGTCTCTCTTCATTGGAAAATGGGATTTTAAGGAAAAGTTCTATTGCCCTAAGCGCTGTTTTTTTATCGGTGAATCTTGCTCCTACAGATAACATATTCGCGTCGTTGTGCGTACGGAAAAACTTAACCATAGACGTATCGCTGCCAAAAAAAACAGAGCAGCGGATATTTTTATATTTATTTGCGACAATTGCCTCTCCCTGGCCGGAGCCGCCAAAGATTATGCCAAGATCCCCAAGTGATCGGGAAACCTTTTGTGCCGCTTTTGATATTAAATCCGGGTAATCATCGTCCTTGTTAAAAGAAAACGCGCCGCAATCCTCAACCTCATATCCCTTTTCCGCAAGATGATTCTTTACCCTTTCTTTTAACTCAAATCCGGCGTGGTCCGCGGCAAGGTATATTTTCATCTGCCCTCCATTCCTTTCTTAAAGAGGGTGTAAAAATGGATAAAGTTAGCGGCAATTTGATCTGCCGCCTCTTCTTCCGAAATTCTCTGATCTCTAAAAGAAACAAGCGGTTCCCAGAAAACCGTTCTGCCCACGGCAAAACCAATAACCCCGGGAACCCCCGCGGCCTCATAAATCCATTTCTCAACCTGGGAAGGCTTGGCTCCCCTTCCCAAAACAACTACCCCGACATCATTTCCGCCGTCTGCTTTAGCTTGGTTTACCAACTTTTGGTAACTATCTCTTGTCTCCATGCCCTCCATTTTCCAGACATCCGGCTCAATCCCTGCCTCTTGAAATTCCGAAACCACGTCAATGGCCAAAGACGGCCTTGTGTTTCTGTCGTAAAGACTTTTATCCCCGTTAGCTTTTTTTAGCTCTCCTTCCGTTGGTTCTATCAAAACCTCAACCAAAAATTTATAGCCCTGGCCATGACAGAACTCGCTCAAGATCTTAAGTTTTTGTCTCTGTCTATCTTTTAAATCCTGCGGATCCTCAGGGTTATACCGCACCAATGCCTTGGCAAAATCAGGATTAAATTTTTTTATATGTTCTCCAAAATCACTTCCATACTCAAGAGCAAACTCTTTCTGTCCGCTTTTTTCAACCGTTAAAAGCGTGATTATACCCGAAGAAACCGCATCCTTTAATATCTCTTCTCCAAACTGCTCATCAACTAAAATTGCCGCATCTTCTTTTTTAATGGTTTTTTCAATTGCTTTTTTAAACCCTTCATAAATTATCCGCTTTAGCCCTTTTATCGTCCGTGTTTCCTCGTTGGTTGGAGGTCTTCCATCAATCCCAAACATTCCCTTCATAAAAGTTGACCGATGGTCAAAGGGAAGAATAAAAAGAAACTTATTATAGCCTAAATTATTCATTGCAAGATCTTCTCTATTTCTTGTCTGGTTAAAAGTCCGGGAGTTGAACCTATCTGTCCGATAACAGATCTGGCGTTTTCCCCTCCCCACCTCATTGCCTCGTTAAAATCTTTGCCTAATAATACCGCTGATAAAAATCCCGAGGCAAAAGCGTCGCCCGCCCCTGTTCTTTCAACGATTTGAATTTCTTCCTGTGAAGATACTGCGCTCATCTGCCCATTCTCATCAATTAGAAAAGCTCCTCTGTCCCCGTCTGTTAAAACAACTGTTTTGGGACCGATTTTCCTGACTTCTTTAAGAATAGTCTCTGTTTGAACCCTGTACTCATCATCACCCGAAGCTTTCTCAAAAACAAGTTGGGCAATTTTCATTCCCTCTTCTTTATTGATAAACAAGATCTCTGTTTTCTCAAGCACATTTTTAAAACTTTCAGCTCCCTTCGCAAGCTGCAGGGTTCCCGGGTTAAACGCAAGTTTAATATTATTTTCGCTAATATAATCCAAGGTTTTTTTATAAGCATCTTCCCACCTATTCCCCATTGAAGTTAGATAAATCCAAGAAGTTTTAACATTCTCAAAAGAAAAATCGTGAGTCCTCTCTGCGTGCTCTTCGAAAATTGTTCTGTCCTTCCTGTAGTTAATG
>JAMCXO010000015.1:0-10226 GCA_023473545.1 Patescibacteria group bacterium
TTCGGTAATACGATATACTGGTAGGACATACGCTCTTTCTTCTTGTGAGTTTGTTTGTAACATCTATCTTTTCAAGAAGCTGGAGCGTTTGTCAATTGTGGCTAAGGGTTAGAATGCAATGGCACTGTAATAACATTGAGTTCCGCTTGATATTTTTGAGCTTCTGAAGCGGCGCGTTCTTCTTCTCTTTGCTGTTGGTCTAGCCTTAATGCCTCTTCTCTGGCTTGTTTTTGACGTTGAAAAGCTCTGGCGGATTGTTCAACCTCTGCCCAGTTCATAGGGGGAGTCTATAATAACTTATAGTGTCTTGTCAATAACCTAGAGTATTAAAGCTTTTAACCTGCCGAAGATAGTTTTATAGCAGGGGTTAATGAGAATGGATGCTACTGCGATAGGCAGTTGTGCTTTTCTTTAGATTTTGCTATACCATAATTATTCATGGCAGACTATAGAGCCTTGAGGGAAAGATTGGTTAAGTTTTCGGTTTGTCCCTCCGGGGTTACCGACAAAAAAGTCTTAAAGGCAATGCTTTCGGTTCCGCGGCACCTGTTTGTCCCTCGGGGATATAAACAAAAGGCATATTTAGATATTGCTTTGCCGATTGGTGAAAATCAAACCATCAGCCAGCCGTCGCTGGTTGGATTAATAGCGCAGCTTCTTCATCTTAGGGGCTCGGAAAAAATTTTGGAGGTTGGAACAGGATCCGGTTATCAGGCGGCAATTTTAGGCCTACTGGCAAAACAGGTGTATAGCATTGAAATTATAGAGTTTTTATATAAGAGGGCGCGGAGAATAATAAAAAGACTCAAATACAAAAATATTCATCTTTACCAGGGCAACGGCTGCCTGGGTCTTCCCGAATACGAGCCGTTTGAAGCGATTGTTGTTAGCGCCTCTTGCCGGGTTATCCCTTTACCCTTAATAGCCCAGCTTGCCAACGGGGGGCGAATTATCGCCCCTGTCGGCGGGGGGCCGGAGGAGCAGAGATTGATTATGGCAATTAAAAAACACCATAAGCTTATCCGCAAAGATTTTGGAGCGGTGCGTTTCGTTCCTCTGGCGGAAAATAAGTAATTAATCCGGGGAGACCAGTCTTTGGTTCAAGACCTCGAGTTTTTTTAAAAGAACAGGATATGAGGATATTTGCGGTAAAATTGCCTCCCCCGCCTTCCTGGTTTTTTCTATTAGTTCCAAATCGGAAAAACCGGCGATTTTAAGCAGTTTGACCCCGTGCTGCATTGTGCCGTAAAGCTCTCCGGGTCCTCGCAGTTTTAAATCCAGTTCCGCGAGCTCTTTTCCTATTTTTCTGGTTTCCATTGCCTTTAGCCTTAATAGGGTTTCTTTGCTTTTGGATTCCGTGAATAAGAGGCAGAAGGATTGTTTTTCTCCCCTTCCCACTCTTCCCCGCAGCTGATGCAGTTGGGCCAGGCCGAAGCGTTCCGATCCCTCAATCATGATGATTGTCGCGTTGGCAATGTCAATTCCAACCTCAACTATCGGGGTTGCCACAAGGATATCAAATTCTTTGTTTTTAAATTTTTGCAGAATTGCCTCTTTTTCCTTAGCCTTTAGTTTTCCGTGCAGGAGTCCCATTCTAAGCTCCGAAAAATCTTCGCTTTTTAGTTTTTGGTATTCTTTGGTTACGGCTTTAACGCTAAGCATGCTTTCCGACTCCTCTATAAAAGGACAGATTATAAATGCCTGGGTTTTATGCGTTCTGATTTGAGATTTTATCCATCGGTAGGCATTTTTCCTTTTTTCTTTTGGCACAAGCCATGTTTTAATCGTCTTTCTTCCTTTTGGCATTTCGTCAAGATAAGAAAGATCCAAATCTCCATAGAGAGTTAAAGCGACGGTTCGCGGAATTGGAGTGGCTGTCATAGTTAAGAGATGCGGATTCTTGCCTTTGCTCCTGATGATAGCCCTTTGCTCCACTCCGAAGCGCTGCTGTTCGTCAATTACGACCAAACCCAATTTCTCAAAATTAATTTTTTTTGAAAGAAGCGCGTGGGTTCCGACAACCACGTCAAGGCTGGAATCGCCAATTGCCGATTTCGAATTACGGATTTTGGACTCCTGTTCTTGATTTTTGATTTTGTTTTCCCCTGTTAGCAAACCAACCTTGATCCCGAACGGGCTTAAAAGGCCGGAGATTGTTTTATGGTGCTGGCTTGCCAATATTTCGGTGGGCGCCATTAAGACGGATTGGCAGCCGTTCAGGTAGGCAAGATACATGGCGACTGCGGAAACAACTGTTTTTCCGCTGCCGACATCTCCTTCCAGTAGTCTGTTCATGGGTTTTTTACCCGATAAGTCCTTAAATATTTGAGAAACCGCCCGTTTTTGGTCTTCTGTTAATTCGAAGGGCAGTTTTTTCCGGAAGTCTTGAATATCCTTTTTATACTCAGCGATAGACAGCGCGTGCCCGGCCGAGTTTTCCATCCACTTCTGTTTTCTTTTTAGAGAAGTAAGCTGTAAAAATAACAGCTCGTCAAATGAAAGTCTTTTTCTTGCCGTTAAAGCATATTCTTTATTTTTAGGAAAATGAATTTGTTCTATTGCTTCATTAAAACTTATTAAATCATTACTTTTTAAAATTGAGTCAGGAATATACTCGAGCAAATTTTGTTTGCTATTTTGCAAGATTTTATATATCTGTCGGCGCAGCCATTTTGAGGAAATACCGTTGGTTTCCGGATAGACCGGAACTATTCTGCCGGTATGGATGGTCGGCAGATTATCTATGATTGGTTCGTATTCCGGGGATTTAATAATCAGTGTTCCTAAATCAAAAAAAACCTCCCCGGCAACAGAAATTTTTTGTCCTTTATGAATAACCTGGGTGAGATAGCTTTGATTAAACCATATTATATTTAATCTGCCTGTTTCGTCTTCGATTATCGCTTTCTGAATTTTCTTAAAATTTTTGGTGTATTCATTTTTTATTTCCGCTATTTTTCCCTGTATGGTGACGGTTTCTCCCGGCTGGATCTGCGATATCTTTGAGATAAGCGAGTAATCCTCGTATCTTGAAGGAAAATGGTAGAGGAAATCTTCCAGTTTCCTAATGCCTAATTTTTCTAAACGGGAAGCATGCATTTTATATGTTCTTGAAACATCTTTAATTAATGTTTGAAGATTCATACTCTCTAGCGAAGCGTGATAAACGGCAGAACGGATGCCGCAATAAGCGCGATTGAGGAAACAGCAACAATTACCTTCCAAATCCATTGATGTCTGCGAAATAGTTCCATACAAATTAGCAACTAGCGTTTAATTATTTTAACATCTAATTCTGACATATTTTCTTTTGCCTACCTTTAACAATTGTTCATCTTTCAGCTCAACTATAACATTGGGGTTATCAATAAGTTTATTGTTTAGAGAAACGCCGTTTTGCTCAATAAGCCGTTTTGCCTCTGATTTGCTGGTTGTTAGTTTGGTTTTAATCAGTAAATCAATAATATTGGTCTTTTTTTTACTGGCGTATTGGTAGATTGGCATATCCTGAGGAAGTTCTTTGTGCTGGACGGTTTTGCTGAAAAATGCCGCCGCCTTTTTAGAGGTTTTTTGATCGTATAGTTCAGCAACTATCTTAGAGGCAAGATTTTCTTTTAGCCGCATGGGGTTTGCGTTTTTAATTTCTTGTTCTATTTTTTTAATCTCTTCAAGGGGGGTGTTGGTTGCCAGGGCATAATATTCAGCAATAAGCTCGTCTTTAATGGACATAATTTTTATATACATGTCTTCCGGCGTGTCATCAAGCCAAATCGCATTTCCCCAGCTTTTGCTCATTTTTCTCCCGTCGGTGCCTGTTAGAAACTGTGTGGTTATTATAAAGGATTCTTTATTCCTCCAGTTTCTCTGCAGCAGTCTGCCCGCCTGCATATTAAATGTTTGATCTGTTCCCCCAAGCTGAATGTCGGCATCCATAAAATAGCTGTCGTAGCCCTGCATGGCAGGATATAATCCTTCGTGTAGCCCCACTCGTTTGCCTTGTTTTAACCTGTTCCTGATTAACTCCCTTGAGGCAAAATCGCCAAAGGAAAATTGCTGGGTAAGCCTTACTATTTCGGGGAAAGATAACTTATTTAGCCATTGGCTGTTATAACGGACCTTAATTTTTGAAAAATCAAGTATTTTTTCAGCCTGTTTTTTGTATGTTTTAAAATTTTCCGCAATCTCCCCTGGGGTAAGCACAGGTCTTTCGCTGTCTTTGTCGGAGGTGTCTCCAATCAGCGCCGTAAAATCCCCGATTAAAAAGGTAACATTATGTCCTGCTTTGGCAAAGCCCTGCAATTTGCGAAGAGGTACGGCGTGACCGAGATGGATTTTGGTGGCCGTGGGATCAATACCGAAATAAACATTTAGTTTCTTGCCGGATTGCAAGATTTTCCCCAGCTCATTATATGAAGGGATTATATTGGCAACCCCGCGTGTTAAAATCTCATCAATCTTGTCCATTATTTCAAGTATAGCATACTTGCTAGCGCGATGGCGCTTTTATATAATAGTCTATATGTTTAGAAGAAGACGAAGAAGGAGTATAAGGTTAGGATCTTCTAACATTTTTCTTCTTAGCCGTCTGGCAAAATATTGTTTTTTTGCCACAGTCGGGCTTATTTTTTTGGCGGTAATTCTTTTTGCCTGGTACGGCCGGGATTTGCCTACCCCGGGAAAGCTGGTTTATGCCAAAACCGCGGAGTCAACGCGCATATATGACAGAAACGGGGTGCTTCTTTATTCTGTTTATAAAAATGAAAACAGGATCTATGTTCCTTTGTCGCAAATTCCCAAGAGTCTTCAGGAGGCAACGATCGCCGTAGAGGACAAAAACTTTTATAAAAACGAAGGGTTTTCAATAACCGGATATCTCAGGGCGATACGAAACATGATTCTTTTTAGGTCATTGTCGGGCGGATCAACCCTTACCCAACAGCTTGTTAAAAACACCCTTCTTACTCCGGAGCGGACAATCCCGAGAAAAATAAAGGAATTGATTCTCTCTATTCAGGTGGACAAAAAATATACCAAGAATCAGATTCTTGAAATGTATCTTAATGACATTCCTTATGGAGGCGCGGCTGTTGGTGTTGAGGCGGGAGCCCAGATGTATTTTGGCAAAGACGTGAAAGATTTGGATCTTGCCCAGTCCGCCTTCTTAGCCGGCCTTCCGCAGAGCCCAAGCGTTTATTCTCCTTTTAGCGGACATAAATACTATATAGATAGAACCAATGAGGTTTTAACCAGGATGGCCGACAGCGGTTATATCTCGTCCCAACAGGCGGAAGCCGCGCTTTCCGAAATCAAAAACACGCAGTTTAACCAAAACGACACAAGCATTAAGGCCCCCCATTTTGTCATGTACGTAAAGAGTCTTCTGGCGAAGGAGTTTGGAGAAGCAATGGTGGATAACGGGGGCCTTCAGGTAACAACCACCCTGGATTGGAATATAGAAAAAGAGGCGGAGAAAATAGTCAAGACACAAATTGGAAAGCTAAAAATATACCATGCCACAAACGGCGCGGCGGTTGTTACCGATCCAAAAACAGGGGAAATACTGTCTATGGTGGGAAGCGAAGACTATTTTGATACCAAAAACGACGGAAACTTTAACGCGGCTCTTGCCCACAGGCAACCGGGTTCTTCCCTTAAACCCATTATGTATGCTGTTGCTTTTGAAAAAGGATATACGCCTGCCACCATGGTAATGGATGTTAAGACGGATTTTCCAACCGGGGATCCGGCTCACCCAATGTATACCCCTGTTAATTATGATCGTAAATACCATGGTCCCATGCAGCTGAGGTTCGCGCTTGGCAACTCTATCAATGTCATTGCCGTGAAGATGCTTGCCAGGGTTGGCATAAAGAACGTGATGGAGAAGGCGTATGAGATGGGTATTAAGAATTGGCAGCCCACCTCCTCGAATATGAAAGACGTTGGTTTGTCGCTTGTGTTGGGAGGACGGGAGACAACGCTTCTTTCCGAGACTACCGCTTATGGTGTTTTCGCAAGCGGAGGCTACCGTCATGATCCGGTGGCAATACTTAAGGTTACGGATAAAAACGGCAATGTTTTGTACCAGTACCACCCGACCCAGGGTCAAAGAGTTTTGCCCGAGGACGTCTGTTTTCTTATTTCCCATATTCTTTTGGATAATAACGCCCGCAGTATGGAGTTTGGGCCAAATTCCTGGCTTCGTATTCCGGGAAAAACAGTCTCTGTTAAAACAGGAACAACCGATGAAAAACGGGATAATTGGACTATTGGCTACACCCCGTCCTACGTGGTTGGCGTGTGGGTGGGAAATAATGACAATTCGCCTATGAACCAAGCGATCGCCTCCGGCATAACAGGGGCATCGCCTATTTGGCATGATATTATGAGTTCTATTTTAAAAGGAAAGCCCGATCAGCCCCCGAAAAAACCAAATGATGTAATAGCGATGCAGATAGATGCTTTAGGCGGAGGACTGCCTGTACCAAATGAACCAACCCGTTCGGAATATTTTATAAAAGGAACAGAGCCCACCAGTCCTTCCCCAATCTATCAGAAGATTAAAATTTCAAATCATGAGCATGGGAAATTAGCCAATCCGGCGGAGATTGCCCATGGTGATTACCACACAAAAGATTATATCGTTTTTCACGAAGATGATCCGGTTTCAGCCGATGGGGTGAACCGCTGGCAGGAAGGAATAGACGCCTGGGTAAAGGAGAGTCATTCAGCCGCGGATTGGCAGTATTATCCTCCGACAGAAACCTCCGACTATAAATACTAACTATCCAATTTGCGCGTGCAGATTATTTTCGAGCGCTTTGTAAATCTTTTCCCGATCAACAGAAACATCCTGGGTGGTTAAATTTTTTTTGGGATCTCTGTAGGTTATCCTAAACGTTTTTTTATCTTTATAAATATCTATAAGGGATACGTTTTCCACAAGTCTCCCGTGTTTTTTTATAACCGAGACAATTTGTTCATAGGGAGCAGAGGTAGAGATTCTTACGTCTTCTATTACGGGAGGAAACTTGGGAATCGGTTTATAGATTTTTCTTCTGCTCGCGTATTTTAAAAGCAGGGAAAAATCAAGTTCAAAATCTATTAGGTTATCCTCCAAAACCTCGATGGCGCCCGCAAAATCCTTATTAAGATAAATGTCCGTTCCCTCCCCTGCTTCTTTTCTTTCCGAAAAGCGGGAATTTTTAATTCCAAGATCTAAAAAAAGCTGTTCCACAACCCCTTTTACTTTATAAAACGAGAGACCGGTCTCTTTTATCAAGGCGCCCAGCATAAGGATTTCTTTTGGCAGTTTCGGATCATTTTTACGGTAAACATTGGCAATTTCAAATATCTTTACGCTCTCGCGCGTTTTGTTTTCCCGCGTTGCCAAAAGAAGACTGGGGATTAAAGATTTTCTCATGTAGACAAGGTCCTGATTTAGGGGGTTGGCGATTGTTACCGCCTCTCCCAGCGGCCCGTCTAACAGATCCTCCGATATCATAGATGGTGTATAGATTTCCGTGAAGCCCCAATATTTAAGCGCGTTTTTAGCCCTTGCTTCAAAGGCAAATTCATCCCGGTCCAGGCTGTAGTTTTTTGCTTTTGTTAAGGGCGGTATTGCGCTTGGCAGAAGATGGTATCCGTAGACCCGGGCGATTTCTTCCACCAGATCTTCCTTATTTTCTACGTCATTAGATCTAAAACTCGGGACGGTAACCTCTATGGAGGGTCCCTTTATGACAGGATTAAATCCAAGACGGCCGAGGAATTCATGGGATAGTTTTAGGGGGATTTTAATTCCGATGATTTTATTTATTGTTTTTTCGGGAATAGACAGTTTGTGTTTTTTCTTTTTGCTTGGATAAATATCTAGAATTGGGGATATTATTCTTCCGTTGGCATTCTTTAAAAAAAGCTCTATTCCCCTTAAGAGCGCGTCTTTTGCCAATTCCGGATCAACCCCTTTTTCATTGATAATGGCGGCCTCTGTTCTTAGTCCAAGCCCCATTGATGTTTTGCGGATATGGCTTTCTTGATTATTATCCACAAAAAATAAAATTCTTTTTGTGGCACTGGTTACGACGCTGTTTAAGGTTCCCATTACGCCTAAAAGATCGACTATCTCCCCTTTTCCGTTGTCCGCCACAATATCGCCTCCGCCAAGAATCCTTTCTTTTTTATCAAGGGTTACAATCCGCTCTCCTTTTTTGGAGAGTCTTATTACCAGATTTTTGGTCTTGAGCCTGTCGTAGTCAAAGACATGGGTGGGGTGACCGATTTCCCGCATTACATAGTTGGTGATATCTATCAGATTGTTCAGGCTTCTTATTCCCGATCCTTCAAGCCTTTCTTTTATATAGTCGGGAGAACTTCCGACCTTTACCTCCATAACAAGGGCGCAAATCCTGTTTACCAAAGAGGAATCAATTTTTATATCAATCGGAAACTTTCCTGCTGGGATTTCGGGCAGTTTTTGTTCCGGGGATAAAAAAGAGGCCTTTATGTCAAATCTGGGCAGAATCGCGGAGGCTTCTCTGGCTATTCCGACAACGGACATTAGATCCGCCCTGTTGGTGGTAACTTCTATGTCGTAGACAAAATCCCTGCCGTATCTTTCCACCCTTTCCACCGAAACACTGGTCAGGGATAAATTTTTGGCAATCTCCTCGGGGGTTGAGCCGGTTTTTAAATATTCCCTGAGCCAGCTGTCTAAGATTTTTATATTCATATTTGCTTCATTCTTTAGAACTGCTCTAAAAAATTCAGGTTACTTGAATAGAGCATTCTTAGGTCATCTATTTCTATTCCTTCCTTCATCATCAGTACCCTTTCTACCCCCCACCCGAACGCAAAACCACTGTATTTAAGGCTATCTATGTTTCCGGCTTTAAGCACATTGGGGTGAACCATGCCCGCTCCTCCCAGCTCAAGCCATCCTCCCTTACAAAGCCTGCAGCCTTTGCCAAAGCATACGCCGCAGGTTATGTCTACTTCAAACGAAGGTTCTGTGAATTGAAAGTGATAAGGTCTTATTCTGGAAACCCTTTTCCCCCCGAAGTATGATTTCACAAAGTAGTCAAGGGTTCCTTTTAAATGGGTGATAGAAATATCTTGGTCTATGACAAGTCCTTCAAACTGATGGAACATGGGGCCGTGGGAAATGTCGGATTGCCTGCGGTAACATTTGGCAATGTTAAGCATTCTGATAGGAGGCGCGGTTTTCTCCATTTCTCTTATTTGTCCGGATGAGGTATGCGGGGTTAGTATCGCCGGTCCTTTCTCAGGGTCGGGTTTTTGGGCGATAAAAAAGGTTTCCCAATCATCGCGGGCCGGATGATCTTTTGGAAAATTTAAGGCCTCAAAAGCATAGTAGTCCCATTCTATTTCAGGATATCTTACCCTTTTAAAACCTATATGTTCAAAGATGGAACTTATCTCCTCTATTGCCTGGGTTATAAGATGGAGATGTCCAAGGGAGGGTTTTATCCCGGGGGCGGTAATATCAATTTTTTCTTTCGTAACTTTTGATTTTTGATCTTTGATTTTTGATCTTTGATCTTCCAGGGCTTGTTTAATCGCGTTTTTTATTTCGTTGGCAAGCTGACCAACTTCGGGTTTTTGTTCCTTCGGCAATTTATCTATTTTCTTCATTAAAAGCGAAAGTTGGCCGTTTTTACCCAAAAATTGAAGTCTTATTTCTTCTAAATCTTCCAAAGATTGGGATTCAATAACAAAGGATATGGCGGAATTTTTAACCGAGATTAACTCTTCTTCCATAAAGGTTACGGTAATTATGACCGCGATGTAATTCGCCGGATGAAATTTATTCCAGCATTTCTATTGATTATAACGGATAAGAGCTGGTTAAACAAGTTTGGCAGGTCCGGGGTTTAGGTTTTATTAACCTTTTTCACCAATTGCTTAAAAGTCGGGGTATCCTCGGTTGCGAGATAATTTAGGATTTTTCTATTTAATTCGATTTTTTCCTTTTTCAGTTTGTTTATAAAAACCCTGTAAGGCATCCCTTCTTGCTTTACCGCCTCGGCAATTCTTGTTATAAAGAGGCGCCGCATATTTCTTTTTCTAAGTTTTCTTCCGTGATAACTGTAGGCGCCGGCATGAAGATTTGCTTCCTTCGCCACCTTCACAAGATTTGATTTTGTGCCGCGGTACCCTTTTGTCCCTGCCAATAATTTTTTATGTTTTCTTCGGGATACAATTCC
>JAMCXO010000016.1:0-10185 GCA_023473545.1 Patescibacteria group bacterium
TTCGGTAATACGATATACTGGTAGGACATACGCTCTTTCTTCTTGTGAGTTTGTTTGTAACATCTATCTTTTCAAGAAGCTGGAGCGTTTGTCAATTGTGGCTAAGGGTTAGAATGCAATGGCACTGCACTATATACCCCTCTTGATTGTGGTTGTTTAACAAAGAAAAAAGCCTCTGTATAATTGATGTCGGGAAAAGTTTGCGCGTCTCTGCCCGGAAGACTAAAAAGATTGACTAACCGGGCTAGCTGATCAATATCTTCTATGGTCACTTTTTTTGCGCCTCTTGCCGCCTGAACCACCGGATCGCTATCGGAAAAACCTCCTTCATACAATACATCAGCGTACGCTTGAACAGGTGCGTTAGGAGAATAAACCCTTCTCGCTATCGAAAAAGGATCGTCTGGGCCTATAAGCGCCATAGCTCCGGTCCTGGGAGAAACAATAGAAGTACATACAGACAGATCTGCAATTACTTTAGTATGTAATGGGTCGTCTGTATTAAATGGATCAACCTGATTAAGTCTTGTTGTTTGTCCCTCAATAAAAAAATCTTGCCCGTCAATCTCAGCCAAGTCAAACTGCCCCAATGCTTTTACGATATCTTCCTTATGTCTGCCGAGAAGAAAAGCATAAGCCATAGAACGGGCAAGCCGCAAAGGCGTTAAACCCCTTTTATTCAGATAATTATGATTAGCTTTTATTTCTCCAAATACGCTATTTTCTAACTTTTCCTCATCGGCAAAATTACGAAATTTTTCCGTTACTCCAAGACGATATTTTAACTCTGCTTCTAACTCGTCCACGGAGTGAGGCTGTTGAAAAAAATGGTCTATTTTAGAAGAATAATTCCTTCCTGTTATATTATCCAATTCTGACCATGTTAACTGAGGCAGTGTTTTTAAACCGCTATCGCCTTTCCTGGTGGGTTCTGGTGCTTGTGACATACTCTCTTGATTTGCCATATTGGCGCTTATTATAACAGATAAATCATAAAAATACTATAGGCGTTTTACCTTCTCCGAATTCTGCCGGAATCGTTGACAGACATTTTGTTATTTGTTAGCATATGGGAGGTGATGAAATCTTTTGTCGCGAGATCCTCGGTTAATGCCTTTGCCCTTTTCGCAACCTCGCAAGTTTTATCAGGGGTTAGAATAAGAGGAGGAATACTAACCTTTGCTATAGGGGGAGCAGCCTTATCTTTTTTGTCATTTTTCCTTAAACCTATTCTTAGGATAATCAGTCTTCCTTTTAATCTTTTGACCTTTGGATTATTTTCTTTTGTGACCAATGCCTTTATTTTATATTTGTTGACTGTATTTATCCCCCAAATTTCCATATCTTCTTTCGTGTTTCCGAAAGTTTCCTTTGCCGGATTCATAATTCCGCGGCTTTACTTTAACACGTTTTTCGCTTTTCTGGTTTCTTCAATAGTTTTGTCCGTTATTATTTCCTCCATCCGCTGGATAATAAAAGACTAATTTTATTTTTTATGAAGAAGGAAAGAAAAAAAATTGTTTGTCTTGGAGGAGGTATAGGGACAGTAAATCTTCTTAAAGGGCTTAAGAAAATCCAATCAGATGTTTTCGCCGTGGTTTCTACGGCAGATGAGGGGGGTTCAGGCGGCAGATTAAGGCGGGTCTTTGATATCGTCCCTCCCGGCGATTTTGTTTCCTGCATGGCCGCCCTGGCGGATGATAAGAGGATATCGGAACTCCTTACCTATAGATTTCCTGGTAATCGCTACGGCAAAGACAACGATCTGGGAGGGCACAAACTTGGCAATCTTATTCTGACCGCGCTTTTTAATAGGAACGGAGATTTTCGGGAGGCCCTGCGGCAAATGAAAAGCGTGTTTAATATAGAGGGGAATGTTTTTCCGGCAACCCTTGTTAAAACACGTATTTCCGCCAAAACAATAGAAAATAAGATGATTTACGGAGAGGAAAATATTGACCTTGGTAAATACAAAGGGGAACGGGTCCTTAAAAGGATCTTTCTCTCTCCAAAAAACGCTTCAAGTCCGGCAGAGGTTACAAAGGCTATCGGCACCTCTGATCTTGTCGTAGCAGGACCCGGGGATCTTTACACAACCATTCTGCCTGTTTTGATGGCTAAAGATATAGTAAAGGCATTGCGCGAAAGCAAAAACAGAAAGTTTTTCGTTGTAAATGTTGCCAATAAACCTTTTGAAACAAAGGGTTATAGCGTATCGGATTATCTCAATGCCATAGAAAGGCATTTGGGATTTAACCCGTTCGGCACAGTTATCGTTAATGAGAATTTTTCGGTTAAAATCCCCAGGAAATATAAATATTCTTATGTTTCTCCGGGAAAAAATAAACTGTCCGTAAAAATACTAAAGGCGGATTTAGTGGATGAGGATTTTCCCCTTTATCACGACTGCGGCAAACTTGCAAAAATTATAGAAATGGGGATATAATAAACAAATTATGTTTCTGGTTGCCGTTCAGTTAATTGTCGCTATTTTTCTTATCGGGGCAATCCTTTTGCAGTCTCAAGGCAGCGGATTGTCCTCTGCTTTTGGGCAGGGAGGGGAATTTTATAGAAGCAGAAGAAGCATGGAAAAACTTTTGGTTGTTATGACTATAGCCCTGGCCGGCGTCTTTGCTCTTATTTCTATAATTCTTCTTTTTCCCCGAGGGTGAGGTATGGTTATTTTTAAGAGACGGTTATTTTTTTGGCTTTTAAAGGCATATCTTCAAAGGTGGGGCAAGAGGATTATCGCCTTGGTTGTTATTGGGGCGATAGGATTTTTCGCGCTTCTTAATATCTTTGAATTTTTAGTGCCAAAAATATTTAATTCCCAAAAGGTGGTTATAGGGGCTGTCGGGGCCTATACGCTTGATTCTTTACCGTCTTACATTATAGATAAAATGTCGGAGGGCCTAACGGTTGTTTCTAAAAGCGGTACCCCTTTGCCGGGAGCCGCCAGGTCTTGGAAAATAGAGGATAACGGCAAAAGATACATTTTTTATCTAAAGAAGAATCTTTACTTTTCCGATGGAACCGCGTTAACCTCGTATAACACGAATTATTCTTTTGCCGATGCCGATCTTAGCCATCCGAATAGTTCAACCCTGGTTTTTAATCTTAAATATCCCTATAGTCCGTTCCTGATTACTGTTTCCCAGCCTATTTTCAAAAGAGGTTTTATAGGACTTGGGCAGTATAAAATAAAAGATATAAAACTTGACGGAACCTTTGTTCAGCATATTGCCTTGGTAAAAAGAGATAATCCGCGAATCGAAACCGTCTATCGCTTTTATCCAACGCAAAAGGCTCTGAAGACTGCCTATCTTTTAGGGGAAGTAAGGGTGGCTCAGGGTTTAGGGAATGCCGATTATAAAAATATCCCGTTTTCCTCTTTTCCCAACACGGTTGTTAAAAAAAATACCGATTACAGCCATCTTGTTACCTTATTTTATAATACCACGGATAAAATATTGTCTGATCCTAAAATAAGAGACGCGCTTTCGTATGCCATACCGAACAGTTTTCCAAACGGACTCAGAAATTACCTTCCTTTATCTCCCTATTCCTGGGCGTACAACAAAGATTTATTACCAAGAACATTGGATTATAACCACGCACGATTACTTCTTCTCTCTTCCTCCGTTGGTACCCAAAGCGCCAAACTCACATTAAAAATTAAGACATTGCCTATGTATTTAGAGGCCGCTCAAATGATTCGTAATGACTGGGAAAAGTTGGGAATAAAGGTTTCGGTGAAGAAGGTGGAGAGCGTGCCGTCAAGGTTTCAGGTATTTTTAGGAAGTTTTAATCTTCCAAAAGATCCGGATCAGTACGCGCTGTGGCATAGTTCCCAGCCCGATAACATCTCAAACTACAAAAATTTAAGAATAGATAAGCTTTTGGAGGACGGAAGAAGAATTACCGATGTCTCCGAAAGGCGCAGTATATATATGGATTTTCAAAAGTATCTCTTGGGAGATTCCCCGGCCGCTTTCTTGTATTTTCCGTACACATATACCCTTTACCGCAGGTGAGGTTTTAAAACATGGCTTTAGAGCGCAGCTTCCGGTGGTAGGCAATGGCAAAGCGGTGGGCTTCGTCGCGAAGCTCCTGTACCAGATGGAGAGACGGAGAATTTTTGGGCAATTTTATCTCTCTTAAATCAGACGTAATAATAATCTCTTCCCTTTTGGCAAGACCTATTATCGGGATATCCAAATCGTATTTCTTTCCTGCCTTTATGGCTGAAGTTACCTGCCCTTTTCCGCCGTCTACTATTATCAGGTTTGGATACTGCCATTCTTTATGCGATAAGCGTCTTGTTAAGACATTTTCCATCATCAGGAAATCGTCCGGCCCTTTAAGAGCGGGATCAATCTTAAATTTTCTATAGAAAGAGTTCGCTTTTTCTCCGTTGACAAAAACCACCATTGATCCGACGGATTGTCTCCCCATTGTGTTTGAAATATCAAAGCACTCTATCCTTTCCAATTTTTTTAAATTTCCGTTTAGGACGCCTGCCTTATCCAGTGTATTTTTAAGATCTTCGAGCTTCTTATTTCTGACATCGGAAACTAAATTAGGGTTCTCTTCGTATTCAAACGGGCTTCTGTTTTTTGCCGTGATATAATTTATCGCCTCCAGCCTCTTTTGAATTTGGCTTGCCTTTTCGAAGTCCTCTTTTTCCGCAAAGTTTTTCCTTTCCCTTTCCAAATCCCTTACGATTTTTTTTCTCCCGTCCTTTAAAAATTCAATTATATGCCTGATGTTCTTTTTGTATTCCTTTTTGTTTTCATCGCTGTTAAACACGCTAACGCAGGGGCACAGCCCAAGATGGTAATAAAGGCAGGGTTTTTTAGGATGGTTTTCTACGGACTCGAAGGGGAAAATCCGTCTTATCAATTTAAGAACAAGCCTCACGGAACCGGAGGCGGGATACGGACCAAAGTAAATGGATTTTTCGTCGTTTTCCCGTCTCGCAATCAAAACCTTCGGAAACTCGTCTTTTACCGTAATTCTGATAAGAGGATAGGCCTTGGCATCCCTCAACTTAACATTATATTTAGGCTTGAATTTTTTAATATAGTTTGCCTCAAGGAGCAGCGCGTCTATGTCCGATTCAACAGCTACTATTTTAATAAAAGACGATGTAGATATTAAAAGCCGCGTTTTTTCCAAAAGATTTTTTTTGTTTGTGAAATACGAAGCAACCCTTTTCTTTAAATTTTTTGCCTTACCAACGTAAAGAATTTCCCCTTTTTTATCTAAAAATAGATAAATGCCGGGTTCTGACGGCAATAAACGATAAGACTCCAGCAAGTATCGCAAAGAAACCACCTCCTATAAAAGCGAGCGTCAAATTAAAGGGACTGATTTTTATACTATATATAAATGTTTTTCCCGCAGTGGTTATTTTAACTTGGGATTTGCTGTTTGTCAAAAAAGAAGGAGAATCTAAAGAAAAGAATATGACAGAGGATCCGTAAGGAGGAATATCGCCTGATATAAGTTTTTGTTCATGAGGCAGAAGGAGGTCTGATTTAATATTTATTGTTTGCGGTTTAAGGAGGATGCTTGAATTATTTTCTATAGTTATAGAGTTTTGGATGGGTATCTCCGACAATGATTGGCCGGCTATGTTTGCCCTAAGGGTAAACCTGGGAGGGGTACGGCTAAAGCTATCGGCAAATCCAACGACTATATCTTTTGTTCCCGAGGCGGTTCTTGATTTATACTCTCCCGCGGGAATAGGATAGTCGCTTCTTTCCCCTTTTATAACAAAGGCGAGATGATCAAGATCCATTATGTGGAAGTAGTCAATTCCGTTGGTGGTATTACCCCAGGTTGGGTCAACCATGATCCATGTTTTTTTGGAAAAATCGTAATACTCCGGCCAGGCGTGCAAAACATCTTCAACCTGCAATGAGGGTTTTTTTCTTTCATTCGTCGTGTAGGCAAATCCGTCTATCTCTCTGGCCGGAATACCCGCGGATCTGCTAAGCGCGATAAAAAGATCCGTGAATTCCAGGCATACCGCCCCTTTCGGATTCTTTAGGGCATTCAATGCGCCAAGGCGGGTTTTATTTTCGCGGACTCGGGAAAAATCGTAATGCAGGGTGTTCACGACATAATCATAGATCGCCTCGGCGGTTTTAAGCTTTTTGGCTATCTTTAAGATTTCGGGATTGTCGCTTTGCCAGTTTGGGTCGCTTTTGAGATAGTCGGAAAGGTTTGTTTGATTCGTGATTTTTGGATTGAGAAAAACCTCCGCTTCTCCTTTGACCACGATGTTTTTTTTCTCAAGCGCAGATAAATTATAGCTGGCAAGCCAGTTGCCGTCTTTATCCGTGGTTACATTAACCGGTTTTTCGGAAATGCTTTTAATGGAAACCGTTTGATAATTCGTATCGGGCGGAAGGGCGATACTTTCCGTAATCGGAAATAAATTATTGTTTTTTAAAGAGTAAGAAAGAGAAAAGGAATAGATTTGCCTCTTGCCAAAACCCATGGAAATTCCCGAATGTCCCAGCTGATTTTTGGAAAAAATAAATGTGTCATTCTTATAGGTGAGATCTTGGTATGCGGACTGCGGTTTTATATATGACGGAAGGCCAAAGGAGGAGGGCACGGTTATTGACGCTTCAAAATTGGAATAATCGTTTGAGGCCGGCAGGCCGGGAATAGTTATTTCCCACACCCTGCCCTCTTTTTTGGCAACCTCTTTTGTGTCAAAGGAGACATTAAAGGACTGTGTTTTGCCAAAACCAACAACCCTTGACTTAAAATTTATCAGTATTTGCCTTCCGTTTTTGCCGTTTATAAGAGACGGGTTTACAGTGCCTTTTGAAGATTCGGCGGATAAGTTCTCTATATCGGATATACCGGGGTTTATTGAATAAGAAAGGGCGAAAAATTTACTGGAGGCATTTGTCAACGCGATATTTAGAGAAACGTGGGTGATGCCTGTTTTGTAGACAGTATAGTTTGCTTTTATTGTTTTTTGAAAATTGCCGTAGGCAAAGGCCGACCGTAAAGCAAAAGGAAAAGCGGCTAAAAATAACGTGATTATTATTAGGCAGAATTTACGCATTATTCGGTTAAATATTTTTTTAAAAACTGTCCTGTGTAAGACATGCTGTTTTCCGCTATTTCCCTGGGGTTTCCCTCTGCCAGAATATATCCTCCTTTTTCTCCACCTTCGGGTCCAAGATCAATAATATGGTCCGCGTTTTTAATAACATCCATATTATGCTCAATAACTATAACGGTATTTCCTCCGTCAACCAGTCTCCTAAGAACATTGAGAAGTTTTTCCAAATCGGCAAAGTGAAGACCCGTGGTTGGCTCATCCAATAAATAAAGGGCGTTTCTTCCTCTTTTGGCAAGTTCCGCGGCAAGTTTTACCCGCTGCGCCTCGCCGCCTGAGAGAGTTGGCGCGCTTTGGCCGAGTTTTATATAAGACAATCCCACATCGGATAAGGTCTCGAGTTTGTGCGAGAGGCCGGGCACAAAAGAAAAAAAGTTAATCGCCTCGGAAACGCTCATCGAAAGAACATCGGCAATATTTTTCCCGTTAAATAATATTTCAAGCACCTCCCTATTATATTGTTTGCCCTGGCATGTTTCGCAGGTAATATAAACATCAGGCAAAAACTGCATTTCTATTTTTATAATTCCTTCTCCCTCGCAGACTTCGCATCTGCCCCCCTTAACGTTAAAGGAAAATCTTCCGGGGCCATACCCCCTAAGCTTTGCCTCTTTAGTTTTGCTGAACAAATCCCTTACGTAGCTAAAACAGCCTGTGTATGTGGCGGGGTTGCTCCTTGGTGTTCTGCCTATTGGGGACTGATCTATTCTAAAAACGCTGTTTATAAGATTGTCGCCTGTTATTTCTTTAAAACTGCCGGGCAGCTCTTTATGGAATGGGTTTTTTTTCCGCATCAGGGCTTGATACAAAATGTCATTGATAAGCGTTGATTTACCGGATCCCGAAACTCCGGTTATGACAATTAATTTGTTAAGGGGAAAAGACACGCTGATATTTTTTAGATTATGGTGGCTGGCCCCGGTAATTTTTAGAATCTTACTATCCCCCCGATCGTTACTTAAATGATATATATCATTTAAGTGTTTAATGATCTTGATTTTTTTCTCTCCCGACAGATATTGGCCGGTTAAGGAATTTGGATCTTTTTTTATTGCCTCTGCTGTTCCCTGGGAAACAATATGCCCCCCCTTTTCTCCGGCCATGGGGCCAAAGTCCAGAATATAATCCGATTCCTCCATGGTTTCCTGATCGTGTTCAACAACCAAAACAGTGTTGCCTATATTTTTTAATTTTTTAAGCGTATCTATCAGTTTTTTATTGTCTCTTTGATGGAGACCAATGGATGGCTCATCCAGTACGTATAAAACCCCGGTTAAGCCGCTTCCTATCTGAGAAGCAAGACGGATCCTTTGCGCCTCTCCCCCCGATAGGGTTTGGGCGCCCCTTGAAAGGGTTAGATATTCCAATCCGACGTTTATTAAAAAGGTTAGCCTTGCTTTAATTTCTTTCAGAATCATGCTGCCTATTTCTCTTTCCAGGGGGCTTAGGGATTTTTCCGCCTCACTAAAGAAATTAAAAGATTCCTCTATAGACATATCGCAGGCATCAATTATTGATTTTTCTTTAATGGTTATGGATAAGGCCTCTTTCTTAAGCCGTGTTCCTTTGCACGCAAAGCAGGTTTCATAGCGCATGAATCGTTCGATTTGATTTTTAATAACCGCGGATTCGCTCTGGCTGTGTCTTTTTTTCAGCTCATCTATAATTCCTTTGAATGTTTCGTGAATAGCGGTTTCTTTGCCCCATCGGTTTTTTCCAAGAACCTCGTATTCCCTATCCCCTGTTCCATTTAAAAGAAGATCTTTCTTATCCCGGGGAATACTTTTAAGACGCAGCTTCAAAGGTATATTATTTTTTTCGCAAAAGGTCATGAAGGTTCTGGAAAACCAGGTATCGTGGGAAAGGGAACTTGAGAAAGGCAGAATTCCTCCTTCCAGTAGGGTCAGCTCATTATTAAACACAAGATCCTTATCAATATTTAAGGTGGTGCCCAGTCCCGCGCACAGCCCGCATGCTCCTTGGGGGGTATTAAAGGAGAAGATTCTTGGCTCTACCTCGGCTATGGAAATGCCGCAGATGGGACAGGCGAAATTTTGGGAGAAAAGGGTGTCCTCCGTTTTTTTTGGCTTATCCTCTATTTTAAATGCCTTATCGAGTATTTCGGAAACGATAACCTCTCCCCTGCCGAATTTAACCGCCTGCTCCACGTCTTCGGTAAGCCTTTGCCTGTCCGTTTTTTTATTGATGATGATTCTGTCAATAACCAAATCTATGGAGTGTTTGTTGGTTTTTATTAAGGAAAATTCTTCATCCAAAGAGAAAATCTCTTTGTCAATTCTTACCTTTTTATACCCTCTTTTTTTAAGATCAAAAAAAAGCTGGGAATATTCTCCTTTTCTGTCTTTAACAAGGGGGGCAAGGATCATAAGTCTTACCCCGGAGGTTTTAAACTGAGGATTTTTTAAGGCCTGTTGAAAAATTAAATCCGTAATTTGTTCCTTTGAGAGTTTGGCTATTTCCCTGCCGCAGTTCGGACAGTGGGGGTGTCCGATCCTGGCAAATAAAAGCCTTAGATAGTCGTATATTTCCGTAACAGTGCCTACGGTTGACCTTGGATTGTGCGAGGCGGATTTCTGATCTATCGAAATTGCCGGAGATAAGCCTTCGATAAGGTCAACATCCGGTTTCTTCATTATTCCCAGAAACTGCCTCGCGTACGAGGAAAGGCTTTCAACGTATCTTCTTTGCCCCTCCGCGTAAATAGTGTCAAAGGCTAAAGACGACTTGCCGGATCCGGAAAGACCTGTAAAAACCACCAACTTATTCTTGGGAATTTCAACATTGACATTTTTTAGATTGTGCTCCCTCGCGCCTTTGATAATAATTTTATCCATAACGAATTATTATAGCAAAAAACCTAAGCTTCGGGGATACGCGGAACCTCGCTGCCCAGTGCCATTGCATTCTAAAGAATTAAAACGCACAAAAAGAGGAATTATCCGAAGATAATTGGCAGTAAGAAGAAGTTTTTTGCCCTCTGTTACCCGTTATGCATACACATAGGCTTTTTGCACGTC
>JAMCXO010000001.1:0-9613 GCA_023473545.1 Patescibacteria group bacterium
ACCTGATCTTTCATAGGGTGGAGAACTGGGTTATCCAGGGGGGAGATCCAAACGGCAACGGCACCGGAGGAGGCCCAATGCCAACGGAGTTAAACAATAAACCGTTTGTCATCGGCTCTCTTGGCGTGGCGCGCGGAGGGAATATCAATATCTCTAACAATGCTCAATTTTTTATTACAAAAACCGATGCCTCCTGGCTTAACGGCAAGTACACAAATTTTGGGATTGTAACAAGCGGTATGGATGTGGTAAATAAGATAAAAGTCGGAGATAAAATCTTAGGTATATCTGTCAATTAAAGATGCTACCATCTAAAGTGGGAAAATGCCCTGTTTGCCTCTGCCATTCTGTGCACGTTATCTCTTTTCTTTATTGCTTCCCCTTGATTTCTGCTTGCGTCCAGTAACTCCTCGGCCAGTTTTTCGGAAAAAGTATGAAACTGGCTGTTCGGTCTTTTCCTGGCAGCCTCTATAATCCAGCGTATAGCAAGTGTTGTTTTTCTTTCCCCTCTTACCTCCATTGGAACCTGATAAGACGCCCCTCCAACCCTTCTGGCTTTGACCTCTTGTCTTGGTCCCACATTGTTAAGCGCCTTTAACTGTTTTGATAATTGCCTTGGTCGGCAGATTTTTTATAGCAGAAGGACCGGGAGAGATGGAGGTTCTAATCTTAGAAGGCGGGTTGACAGCCTCTTTCGTTTTTTGGCTGGGGCGGGGGCTGTTTAGAACCAAAACATAAAAGAATCCCAGTCCGATTAAAACCAAGGCTATAATAAATTTATTCATTCTGGTAAAAAGACCATAAAATATGGTATACTAAATAAAGTCAAATTGCAACCTTAGCAATTTGGTTTTTATTTATGGCAGTGAAGGATACGGTGCTGGATTTAGACAGGATTAGAAATATCGGTATCATCGCCCATATAGATGCCGGTAAAACCACAACTACGGAGCGAATTCTTTATTATACAGGCAGAACGTACAAGATCGGCGACATTGACGAGGGAACAACCGTTATGGATTGGATGGAAGAGGAGAGGAAACGCGGCATAACCATTGTTTCCGCCGCAACAACCGCTTATTGGAAAGACTACAGAATAAATATCATAGATACCCCGGGACACGTTGATTTTACAGCCGAGGTGGAAAGATCTCTTAGAATTTTGGATGGCGGAATAACTGTTTTAGATGCTGAAGAAGGGGTTCAGTCCCAGTCCGAAACCGTGTGGCGGCAGGCGGATAAATACAAAGTGCCGAGAATCTGTTTTGTGAATAAAATGGATAAGCTTGGAGCGGATTTTTTTGCCACTGTCAAAAGCATCGAAGACAGGCTTGGCGCAAACCCGGCGATTATGGTTTTGCCTATAGGCAGAGAACAGGAATTCAAGGGCATTTTTGATCTTTTGAGCATGAAATCCTATATCTGGACAGGGGAGGAGCTTGGGGCAAAGTTTAATGTAACAGATGATATTCCCCCGGACATGAAGGAGACAGTGGAGGAATATAGAAATAAACTGGTTGAAAAGATCGCCGAGACCGACGATGCCTTACTTGAAAAATACTTAAATGGCGAAAAACCGAGTCCAGCAGAGCTCAAGGACGCCTTAAGAAGAGCAGTCATTGCCTATAAACTGGTTCCGATTTTCGCCGGTTCATCTTTAAGAAACAAAGGAGTCCAGCCGCTTTTGGATGCCGTGGTTGATTATCTTCCCTCGCCTTTGGATTTAAAAGAGGTTAAGGGAATTAATCCAAAAACACAGCAGGAAGAGAAAAGAGAATTAGTGCCGAATGAATCTTTTTCCGGCCTGGCTTTTAAGATTCAGAACGATCCGCATGTCGGCAAACTTACTTACTTTAGGGTGTATTCGGGCACGGTTTCTGCCGGATCATACATCTATAACAGCACTAAAAACAAACAGGAACGTGTTGGCAGAGTGCTTTTGATGCATGCCAATCAAAGAGAAGAATTAGATAAGGCGCGCTCCGGAGAGATCGTTGCCTTGGTTGGACTTAAGGACACCGGAACAGGAGATACCCTTTGCGACCAGGCAAATCCTATTATTTTAGAAAAAATCTCCTTTCCCGAACCTGTTATATCTTTGGCTATTGAACCAAAAACAAAATCCGACCAGGAAAAATTAGCCCTTGCTCTTAAAAGATTAATGGAAGAGGATCCAACCTTTCAGGTAAAAACCAATCATGAAACAGGCCAGACAATTATTTCGGGCGTTGGCGAATTGCAGCTTGAGGTAAAGGTCAATACCATGAAGTCCGATTTTGGCGTTAGCGCCAATGTGGGTGCCCCGCAGGTTGCCTATAAAGAAACCGTTAATAAGACGGCAGAGGCAGAGGGGAAATATATCCGCCAGTCGGGGGGCCGGGGTCAGTATGGCCATTGTTTTTTGCGCATTGAGCCAAAGCCCAGAGGGGAAGGATTTGAATTTGTTGATGCCATAAAAGGAGGGGCGATACCCTCGGAGTTTATTAAATCGGTTGAAAAAGGGGTTATCGAGACAATGGCAAACGGGATTTTGCTGGGGTATCCGATGGTTGACGTAAAGATTACCCTTTATGACGGGAGCTATCATGAGGTTGATTCATCGGATGTTGCTTTTAAAATAGCGGCCTCTCAGGCACTTCAGGCCGCCTCGAAAAAAGCCGAGTTAACACTTCTTGAACCGATCATGAAGACCGAGGTAACAACACCCTCGGAGTTTATGGGAGATGTCATAGGCGATTTGTCTTCGAAAAGGGCGCAAATTCTAGGGACTCAGGACAGAAATAAGGCAACCATTATTATTGCCATGGTGCCGCTTGCCGAGTTATCGGGTTATGCCACTGCCTTAAGATCCATGTCCCAGGGACGGGCAAGCTACTACATGGAACCCTCTCATTACGAAGAGGTGCCCAGGAATATTATCGAGCAAATGCTTGCCAAATCCACCTTTACCGGACGGGTCGGCCACTAAGTTTTTTGGTATTGACAAGAGTTAGCAGTCGTGGTATATTATTGCTAATAGACTATGAATGAATTAACTCAAAGGCAGATACAGATTCTCAAATCATTGATAGAAGAATATATAGAGAAAGCGGAGCCGGTTGGCTCGGAAACGCTTGAGAAAAAACATAGATTAACCGCTTCTCCGGCTACTATCAGAAATGATATGGTAGGCTTGACAAAACTTGGGTATCTAAAAAAGCCCCATGCCTCATCCGGCAGGGTGCCTACTCCTAAGGGAATGAAATTTTATATTAATCAGCTCATGCAGGAAAAAAATCTTTCGATAGCAGAGGAGGTTTCCCTAAAAGAAAAAGTGTGGAACTATCGCGACAGATCGGAAAGATTTTTACGTGAGGCAACAAAATCTCTGGCAGATAAAACAAAGGCCTTGGCGGTTGCCACAACAGAAGGCGGGGATCTTTATTCTGCCGGATACTCCAATATCCTAGACATGCCTGAATTTTTTGACATTGATTTTACCAAGGTTTTGCTTGAGGTACTGGATGAATTTGATTATTTTAACGATGTTTTTTCCAAGATTAGCGATAATGAAGAAACGCATGTTTTGCTGGGAGAAGAGCTCGGTCCAAAACTGAACGGACCTTATGGATTCGTTTTTACCAGATATAAGACGCCAATGCATTTATGCGGCGAGATTGGCGTTTTGGGACCCACAAGATTAAACTACACCAATATAGTGCCGACCGTTAGATATTTTGGAGATTTGATTGAAGAGGTAGCCAATGGTTGGTAAGATGAGAGATACACAGAATGAAACAAAAGATAAGAATCGGAAACAGGATGATTCGGCAAACTCTAAACAATTGCTAGGGGAGGATCTCGGAGAGAGATTAGAAGATTACAAGAATCGCTATAAAAGGGTTCTGGCCGATTACCAAAATCTTGAAAAGAGGGCAAGAGAGGAGAGGGCGGCGTGGATAACAACAGCGAACAAAGATTTAATATTGCGAATCTTGCCAATTTTAGATACACTAGTCTTGGCAGGTAAACATTCGACCGATGAGACCCTCAAAATAGTCAGGGATCAGTTTCTGGGTGTGCTTAAAGGTGAAGGGGTAATTAAAATAGAAACAAAAGATAAGAATTTTGATCCAAAACTGATGGAGTGCGTTGAAACAGTAGAGGGACAGGAAGGAAAGGTAGTCGAAGAGACAAGGGCAGGCTATCTTTTGCACGGCACGCTTATTCGTCCGGCTCTTGTAAAGGTAGGTAAACACAATGAGTAAAATTATCGGAATAGATCTTGGTACAACCAATTCGGCAGTGGCTGTTATGGAAGGCGGGAGCCCGAAGATTATCCATTCAAGCGAGGGAAGAAATGTTATTCCCTCGGTTGTGGATCCCATCTCCCATGTGGTCGGCGATGTTGCCAAAAGGCAGCTTGTCCTAAAGCCTAAAAGGACAATTTTTTCCATTAAAAGACTGATGGGAAAAAAGTTCAAGGACGAATCGGTGCAGTTTGACATTAAGTGGCTGCCTTACACGATTAAGTCCGGACGAGACGACATGGCTGTTGTGGAGGTTGAGGGACGTACCTTTACCCCGCAGGAGGTCTCGGCCATGATTCTTCAGAAAATAAAAAAGGACGCGGAGAATTATTTGGGTTCAAAGGTAACCCAGGCGGTAATCACGGTACCGGCCTATTTTGACGACTCTCAGCGCCAGGCAACTAAACAGGCGGGAGAGATAGCAGGGCTTGAGGTTCTTCGCATTATCAATGAGCCAACCGCCGCGTCTCTGGCCTATGGTTTAGACAAGAAAAACGCGCACACGGTTGCCATTTATGATTTAGGCGGAGGCACTTTTGACATCTCTATTCTGGAGTTGGGAGACGGGGTCTATGAGGTAAAATCAACCAACGGCGATACGCATTTGGGCGGAGATGATTTTGACCAAAAGATTGTTGACTATTTGGCAGAAGAGTTTAAAAAGGAAAGCGGCATTGATCTTCGCAAGGATTCCCAGGCGCTTCAGAGGCTTAGAGAATCCGCGGAAAAGGCCAAGATAGAGCTTTCTTCTTCTATGGAAGCCTCAATAAATCAGCCCTTTATTACCCAGGGTAAAGAAGGACCTTTGCATTTAACCATGACCTTAACAAGGGCAAAGTTAGAAGAGCTGGTTGATGATCTTATTCAAAAAACCATAAAACCGGTAGAGCTTGCGTTTAAAGACGCCAAGATAAAGACAGCCGATGTTGATGAGGTGGTATTGGTTGGCGGTATGACCCGCATGCCGAAGATTGTCGAGGTTGTTACCAAGTTTTTTGGCAAAGAGCCTAACAAATCTGTTAATCCGGATGAGGTTGTGGCGGTAGGGGCGGCAGTTCAGGCAGGGGTTTTGGGAGGAGAAGTTAAGGACGTATTGCTTTTGGATGTTACCCCGTTGACATTGGGCATAGAAACCCTGGGAGGGGTGTCAACGCCTTTGATCGAAAGAAACGCGACTGTTCCCACGTCTAAATCACAGGTGTTTTCAACTGCCGCGGATAACCAAACCCAGGTGGAAATCAATGTTTTGCAGGGAGAGCGTCCTATGGTAGCGGATAATAAGTCGCTTGGCAGATTTATTCTGGATGGTATTCCGCCTGCTCCCCGCGGCGTTCCCCAGGTAGAGGTTACCTTTGACATTGACGCAAGCGGAATCCTGAGCGTAAAGGCAAAAGATAAAGCAACGAATCGGGAGCAGAGTATAAAGATTACAGGTTCAACCGGTTTGTCCAAGGAAGAAGTGGAAAAGATGACCAAAGAGGCGGAAGCTCACGCCGAGGAAGACGCTAAGAAAAAAGAAAGAATAGAAGCAAGAAATGCGGCAGATTCCTTGATTTTTACATCGGAAAAAACCCTTAAGGACGCAGGGGATAACATCGGAGAGGATCTTAAAAAGGAAGCAACAGAAAAGATAGCCGGTCTTAAGTCAATTTTGGAAACCGGTGCCAAGGAGGATTTGGAGGCTAAGACAAAGGACTTGTCGGACAGCATCCAAAAGGTTGGTCAGGCAATGGCTCAAAATCAGAAGACGGAAAACCGAGAACAGAAGACGGATCATGCCCCAGACAGCCAGGAAGCAGGAGAGAGCGAACAAAAGACAGAAGGCTCTTCTTCTAAGACTTCGGAGGAGCCGGTTGAGGGAGAAGTGGTCAATTAAAGTCAGAAGTAAAAACTTAAAAGTCAAAGGCGCCGCGGGAACGCGGCTTTATTATATACTGAGATAATATGGCGCAAAAAGATTATTACGAAATTTTGGGTGTTTCTAAAAACGCGACCCCGGATGAAATAAAAAAGGCTTATAGGAAACTGGCGCTTACCTATCATCCGGATCGCAACAAAACCAAAGAAGCGGAGGCAAAGTTTAAGGAAATAAACAATGCCTATGAGGTTTTGTCCGATCAAGGCAAAAGGCAAAGGTATGATCAGATGGGACATAGTGCTTTTGAGCAGGCAGGCGGATCTGGCGGCGGTCCTTTTAGGGGCAGTTACGGACCCTTTACTTATACATACAGTACGAGCGGCGGCCAGGGGATGGATTTTGATTTTGGCGGCTTCTCCGATCCGTTTGAAATCTTTGAGCAGTTTTTTGGCGGATCTTCGCCTTTTGGCGCACAGCGGCAGAGGCGGAATGTCTACTCCATAACCATAGATTTTATGGAGGCTGTTAACGGAACGGAAAAGACAGTTAGCATAAACGGCAAAACGCAAAAAATAAAAATTCCCCCAGGCGTAGATGAGGGGTCAAGGATTAGATTTAATGACTACGATGTTATAGTAACTGTTGGCCCCCACCCAAAATTTAGACGGGAAGGTTATGATGTGATCTCGGAGGAGAAAATTTCTTTTGCCGACGCGGCTTTAGGAACACAGATTGCCGTTGAGACTGTTTATGGAAATGTTAATCTTAAGATTTCCTCGGGTACCCAGCCTGATACGGTTATAAGGCTTCGCGGAAGAGGGATTAAACAGCTAAGAGCCACCGGACAGGGAGATCATTATGTGAGGATAAAAGTTGAAGTGCCGAGGCGTTTGACAGGCAGACAAAAAGAGTTATTACACGAATTCCAGAAAGACAGCGGCAGAAAAGGATGGTTTTAGCGCCGGATTATTTTGGGATATTTTGGGTATTGACGGATAAAAAAAATTATTGTATAGTACATTTAGCCTTAATAAATTTAAGGATTAATTTTTAATTCGAAAAATGGCGGACGCAAAGAAATTTGAAAGAACAAAGCCCCATGTTAATATTGGAACCATTGGTCATGTGGATCATGGTAAGACTACCTTGACAGCCGCTATTGCTACGGTTTTAGCCAAACAGGGAAAAGCAAAAGCAATGAAGTACGAAGACATTGATAATGCTCCTGAGGAAAAAGCCAGAGGCGTAACCATTAATATTACCCATATTGAATACGAGACAGACAAGCGTCATTATGCCCATATTGACGCCCCCGGACATGCCGATTATATTAAAAACATGATTACCGGCGCCGCTCAGATGGATGGCGCTATTTTAGTTGTTTCCGCTCCCGATGGCCCAATGCCCCAAACTCGGGAGCACATTTTATTAGCCCGACAAGTTGGCGTACCGGCGATTGTTGTTTTCTTAAATAAGGTAGATATGGTATCCGACAATGAACTTTTGGATTTGGTTGAAATGGAAGTTAGAGAGCTTTTGACAAAGTATCAGTATCCGGGAAATGATGCGCCTATTATAAGAGGCTCGGCGCTAAAAGCATTAGAGGGCGACCCGGAAGGAGAGAAACAGATTTTAGCGCTTATGGATGCGGTTGACAGCTACATTCCAACACCAAAAAGAGATGTGGATAAGCCTTTTCTTATGCCGGTTGAGGATGTATTTTCCATCAAAGGCAGAGGCACGGTTGTTACCGGAAGGGTTGAAAGAGGAAAAATTGCCGTTAATGATCCGGCTGAAATAGTTGGCATAAAGGCAACAAAGTCAACTGTTGTAACAGGGGTTGAGATGTTTAGAAAGCAGCTTGATGATGCCCAGGCGGGAGATAATGTTGGTCTTCTTTTAAGAGGTGTTGAAAAATCCGATGTTGAAAGAGGACAGGTTGTTGCCAAACCCGGATCAATCACCCCGCACACGGAATTTGAGGCAGAGGTTTATATCCTTGCCAAGGAAGAAGGCGGACGTCACACACCTTTCTTTACAGGTTACAGGCCGCAATTCTATATTCGCACAACCGATGTAACAGGCGAGGTTACTCTTCCTCAGGGGGTTGAAATGGTAATGCCCGGAGACAATACAAAAATGAAGGTAAAGCTCATTGTTCCTGTTGCCTTGGAGGAAGGATCGAGATTTGCGATCAGAGAAGGCGGAAAAACAGTTGGAGCAGGTGTAATTAGCAAAATTATCGCTTAAGAGAAATGCCTAAAGGTAGGATTAGGGTACGTTTAAAAAGTTACGACGCACGGGTGATTGACTCTTGCTGTCAGCAAATATTAGACACAGCCATCAGGACTGGCGCTAAGGTGGTAGGTCCTATTCCCCTTCCCTCCAGAAGAACTGTCTACGCGGTTAATAAATCTCCTTTTATTGACAAAGACGCCAGAGACCATTTTGAGCTAAAGGTTCATAAAAGGTTAATTGATATTGTATCCCCAACAGATAAAACAATTGACAGCCTTACCCATCTGGAACTGCCGGCCGGGGTTAGCATAGAGGTTAAGATGTAATGGTCTGCCCGCTCCATAATGGTTTGGTTCACCTTTCAATTCCCAATTAATCGCTTGTATTTGGGGAAGAGTTATTATATAATCTAATTAAGATAATGGAGGTGATTAAAGCCTAATTTCGGCTAAAACGATCTATATTGTTTTATAGAGGTAGCTGGGATAGGCTGCCTTTTTGTTTTTTTATGATAAATGCGCTTATTGGTAGAAAAGACGAGATGTTTCAGCTATTTCTTGAAAACGGCACAAGGATTCCTGTGACGAGTGTTGCTGTTGGCGCTAATTCCGTCTTGCAGGTTAAGACGGTTGACAAGGATAGATATAGCGCGGCTCAATTAGGTTTTGGAGTCAGAACAAAAATTAATAAGCCCTTGGGAGGATTGGTAAAGAAAGCAGGCGCAAAGAATGCGCCTTCGTTTATAAAAGAGGTTCGTGTCTCAGATAAAGAAGAGCTAACTCCTGGGGACAGTTTTTCCGCCTCCCAGGTTTTTGAGCCCGGGGACGTGGTGAATGTTGAAGGAGTCTCCAAAGGCAAGGGTTTTGCAGGAGTTGTTAAAAGACATCATTTTAAAGGCGGGCCGAGAACCCATGGTCAGTCGGATCGGGAGAGGGCGCCTGGGTCTATCGGTCAGACAACCACACCGGGAAGAGTTTACAAAGGTAAAAGAATGGCCGGCAGAATGGGACATGTCCGCGTTACGGTTAAGAATTTAAAAGTGATGGATGTTTTGGATGATAAGATTCTGATCAGAGGTTTGCTGCCCGGCGGAAGAAACAGCATGGTTTTTATACAAAAGGTTGGCAAGGATAGAAAGTTTGTGCCTTTATATAAAGAAGCGGAAAAGACAGAAAAGACAGAAGAAAAAGAAGATAAAAAGGAGAAGAAAGAATAATATGTCGGTATC
>JAMCXO010000003.1:0-9611 GCA_023473545.1 Patescibacteria group bacterium
TTCCGGGCACCCAATCAAACGGGGCAGTAAGAGGAACAGCGGGAAGCAACACAACCCTAACTTATGAAGACGCGATGGCCATCGCCTCCTCGCCTCTGGTAACCGATGTCCAAACTGTTTCGCCGCAGTTTTCAAGATTCGCGCAGGTCACAACCGGCAGCAACAACATCAATACCCAGGTGCTGGGAGTAACCCAGTCCTACCAGAGGGTTCGGAATATAACTATGGAAAATGGCACTTTCATTTCCAAAGAGGACAATCAATCCATAAGAAAGGTTGCTGTCCTGGGGCCTCAGGCAGCGGCGGATCTCTTCGGAGCGGGCACTAATCCAATCGGACAAACTATACGCATTAAGGGAATCTCTTTTCGGATAATAGGAATCACCCAGTCAAAAGGCGGAAGCGGATTCATAAACCAGGATGATATTGTGTTTGTCCCTCTTTTTACCGCCCAAAAATTGCTCTTTGGCGCTGACTACCTCAGCAATATTTCCGTCCAGGCAAAATCGTCTAAGGTGATGACGCAGGCGGAAAATCAAATCGGCTATCTGCTTTTGGCCAGGCATAAACTTTCAGATCCCGCCAACGCGGATTTTAGTATTTTGTCTCAGGCGGATATCTTAAACGCGGCCTCCCAGGTAACCGGAACTTTCACCGCGCTTTTATCGGGGATTGCCGCTATTTCTCTTTTGGTCGGCGGCATCGGCATCATGAACATCATGCTTGTGACGGTAACAGAACGCACCCGGGAAATAGGACTAAGAAAAGCGCTGGGGGCAAAAAAAGAAAATGTTGTAATCCAGTTTTTAGTCGAAGCAATCATCTTGACGATCATGGGGGGAATATTCGGCATGATAATTGGAATTGCTATCTCCTATATTATCTCTTCTCTTATCTCACTCCCATTTGTGCTGTCTTGGTCTTCGATACTGTTGGCAATCGCCGTATCCGGAACAATAGGTGTTATTTTTGGCTGGTATCCTGCCCAAAAAGCGGCCAATCTTTCTCCAATTGAGGCATTAAGATATGAATAGATTATTTCTAAAAAAATCTGTCTTAGACAGGTTAGAAAGGGGGTGAAAACAAATGAATTCTAAAACAAAGGTTATGGTTTTTGCTATCGTGATCATTGTCGGCCTGGCTGGGTTTTTTGCGGGAATGGAATATAAGAAACACCCAGGCAATACCCACCCTCACAACCGACAATTATATCTAACAGGCAAGAAACACAAACTTGGAAAAAATGCCAGGATACCGGTGCGGGGACAAATTATCGCGACAGGAAGCGGAACTATCACCGTGCAAATGCCCGATGGAACAAGCAAAATAATTGTCCTTTCAGGCAATACCAAAATTACCAAATCAATTAAGGGATCTGCGAATGATCTTAAAAAGGGCGAGAGAATTCTGGTAATCGGAAAGAAGAGTGCAAATGGTTCCGTTACCGCCGAGAATATAGAGTTAAATCTATTCCAAAAATAACCCGCGCGGCGCCTCTAAATAAACTTTAAACTCCGGGGACAAAACCCCCGGAGTTTAAAAAACCGCGATTTTATGGCTAATTACCTAAGTTTTGTAACCGGGAAAAAAATCCAACTTTATATTACTGCTTTTTATGCCCAAGGCTTTTAAAATATCTTTAAAATTATCAACCATAAGCTGAGGACCGGAAATGTAAAACAGCCTGTTTTTATAATCGGGAATCTCCTGCCTTAACATCTCATCTGTCAGATACCCCCTTAATCCCTCCCAGTCATCCGGAATCTCGGAACCGGTAAGAACGTATAATGTTTTTACCCCAAAAGTCTTCGCTTGGGAAAAAATATCCCCAAAAAGGATGTCGTCTTTTGTTTTATTGGCATACAGAAGAACTATATCGCATTTTAACTTCTTATCCGCGATAAATTTAATCATGCTTCTGAAAGGAGCAATTCCAATGCCGCCTGCTATAAAAACCAGGGGAGTCTCTAAATTAGGCGGAAGAACAAAATCTCCGGCTACCTGGGAGGCCAAAATCTTTTGACCCTCACTCATGGCGGCAAGAGAATTTTTATAAGAACTTGAGGGGGTAGAAAATCTTACGGCCATAATTAAATCTTGCTCTGTGGGAGAAGAGGCAATAGTAAAATACCGCCTGTTTCCCCTTAAGTCAACATTTTTATGGGGAAGAGTCCATTCCATGTACTGTCCGGGTCTAAATTTAAATGCCCCATCCGATTTAAAACCAAAAACAAATATGTTCGGGGCAGGCCTTTTTTTAAACCTAAGAGACAAAAGCAGTCTATAGTTTGGACTGATGATATAGGAAAACGCGTTGCCGATGCAAAGGGAGGCTTCCGGGGTAAAGACAATATTGAATAATCTTAACTGCGGCGTTGAGTAAAGAAACGCCGTAAGATATGAATAATACCTCTGGTTTTTTTTGTTTGGAGGAGAAGTTAACGGCTCTGTAAGCATCACGAACGCGAAAAAAAACAGCGGGGAGTGAAAAATAGAAGCAGTCCACGTCTCAAAAATAGATGAGACCGTGCCAAAGGTAAATAAAGATGACAGCGCGCTAATAACGGCAAAGAAGGCCAGAAAAGAAAAAACAAGACCCTCGCGCTGAATCTTGCGCGTCAGAAGAACCCCGCCTGCAAAAACAAAAGGAAGCATAGCGGGATTACCAATCCACCAGGTAGCGCTAAAATTGGGAGACAAAAAAGAAAGCAAGGCAACCGACACTGCCGCGGGATTAAAGATATGCCGTTTCTTAACGGCAAGCAAATATTTTGATCCCATGGCAAAAACCGACGCCAATAAGATAAAAAACGTATCCGCCGGAAAATTTAGAGGAATAATTAAAACCAGAATTAACGCGGTGATAAAAACCGATTCCGTATTGGGCCAGGCTTTAAAAAGCTTGGCAAAAATATAGTTCGAGGCTAAACAGGCAGCAAAAGCGCTCAACCCGTTAAGCAAAAAACCAAAAGGATCGTAGGAAAGTATCCCTGTCAAACTAAACAAAAAAGCCAAGACAACCAGGCCAATCAAATAATACAGGGTAAGCCTGTACATGGTTATTTTATTTAGAAAAGAATCCGCGATTCTTATCATGTCTGCAATATGTACTTTTTAAATCCGCTGGTAGAAAAAGCCTGTCTGCCGTCAACAATCATATAGGCCTCGAGGTTCCTCCTGTCTTCTAAAAAATTAATTCCGTCTCTTCCCATCGCGAATGCGGCGGTGGCAAACCTGTCCGCGTCGTAGACGTCCCGGGCAATAACCGTTATGCTTGCTATTTCATTGGCTTTTCTTCCTGTTAAAGGATTATAGATATGGCTCCCCCTTATATATGTTCCGGATGTGGCGATACCCATGTCTTCAAGCTCAAGAACCTTCACGATTTCCGTCTGGCTAAAGGGGTTTTTTATCCCTACCCTCCATTTCGTGCCTTTTTCCTTCCTGCCGCATAATTGTATATCCGATCCTATATCCAGGTAAAAATTACTGTATCCTTTCCTTTTTAAAATCTTTGCCGCTTGGCGTATCGCGAATCCCTTTACTAATCCGGATGGATCAAGTTTCCCGTTGCCGCGGATATCAAAGTAACCGTTGGTGTCTAATTTAGTTTTTTCGCAAAGCATAAGAATCTTCTTCATATCCTCCCCGCAGTCTTTAATATTAATCAAGCCTTGGTTAACCTTAGATATTTCACTGTCTTTTTTATACGTACTGAAGGTGTCGTCTATGTAGCAAAGGTAAGAAAAAACTTCTTTAATGTCATCTGGATTAAAGAGGCTGTCCCGAATATCAATTGTAACAGGCATACCCATGATTATTTTCTGCTCTCTCATGTTTAGCTCGCGTTTTTCAAGGCCTCTTGCAAAGATCTCTGAAACGCCGCGCTTGTCTGGGACGCTCCTGTTACTATATCAACCTGGGCGCTTTGAGATTTAAGTGCCTCGGATACCAATATGGGCATAACCTGACTGCTTATATACCGGGATGTTCCGTTATCGTTTGGGTACTGAAGAAACGAAACAGTCTTTATTTTTCCCCCGGCGATTACGGCCTGAACCTGAACACTGCCATAATACGCGTCCTCCACACTGCCTGTATAGGTACCGTCTTTGTATGCCTGGTTTGTCTGCGGGGCAGTTGGAGCAGTAATTGTATTATTCGAAGAAGAGGTGTTATTCCCCGACGGAAAAGAGGCCTTTGACTGATTTATAATTCGGTGCTTATTGCCGCTGTTATCGGCTAGGTTTCTAAGCAGTATCAAAAGCCCAAAAACCAAAAGCACGGCCGTAATGCGTAAATATTGTTTCATAATCTTTCTTATGATAAAACTAATAACTGAAAAATAGCTTAAAGTAAACCCCCTTGGCTATTATACAATTTTGATTTGACAAAAAAAATTTGACAAAAAATTTAATATCCTCTATTATAATCACACATATGAAAAAGCAAACCATGCTCCTGGCAATAGTTGTCATAGCGATACTTTTAGCTTTTCTTTATCTGGAACGGCACAGAATAAAAGGTATGCTGGCCGGCTCATTGTCTCAACCAACCGCTGTTAAACAAAATCCAATTCCCTCCGCCCCGACTTCTTCGGCTAATTCAGCAAAGACCAAGATTGTCATCAAAAAAAAGAATCCCGTCAAAGGCATTTACCTAAGTGATCCTGAGGGAAAAACCCTGTATGTCTTTGACAAAGACAGCAAGGGAGTAAGCAACTGTCACGGTGTGTGCGCTCAGCTTTGGCCGCCTTTTGTTGATGGCTCAAGAACGATCCCTCCTCTGCCTAAAAATATAAGCCTGATCAAAAGATCCGACGGCTTTATGCAGTACGCCTGGAAAGGAAGACCCCTTTATTACTATTCAAGAGACACGAAACCCGGAGATATCAAAGGAGACGGCATTGGCAACTTGTGGCACATAATCACATTTTAATCCACGGTTAGAATCCCAAATTCTGATACTGCATCATCTGTAGATTTACTTCTTTATTTATATTCGAAATTAAGCCAACAGAAATCCATACCGTGATAATTGTGGAAACAGCTGTTAAGATTAAGGCAGTTAATCCGACTCTTTTCTTAGCCTGATCTGCCTGTAAAAGATATTTTATACCGGGAAAAAGACCAAGAGGAGGCAAAAACACACTAAGCAGATAAATACCCAACCGGGTAGAAAAAGGAACCCCGCTAGAATTATTTAGCCTGGCTCCGCAGCGGGGACAATAGGAAAAATTTTCCGATAGGGGAGAGCCGCAAACCGCGCATTTATTCTCCATAGTATATATTTGGAATTAACCGCGATAAAAGTATGCCATGAATCTTTTAAGATTTCAAGATTTAAAATCTTCCATAAATATCTATGGTATACTAATTACAGTCGGATGATAAAATAACAGTATGGAAAAAACAATTACGCTTTTTACTGGGGAGACTTCTTTTCCGGCGTATTTGACAACGGAACAAAACAAGGCTCAGGCGATTATTTTAATCCATGAAATCTGGGGATTAAACAACCATATAAAAGATGTTTCGCAAAGACTAAAAAAAGAGGGCTACACTGTTCTTGCGCCTGATCTTTTTACCGGCACGCCGGTTGAGGGAAAATTTACCGAATTTGCAATCGTAAGAGTTCGGAAAGCAAAAAGCAGGGAGGAAGCAGAATCCCTTATGTCGCCTGTCTTATCTGTTATTAATTCCCCGGAATTTAAAGAAAAAACCGTAAAAAGGCTGAAGAAATGTTTTGCCTATCTAAAAGATCAAGGCTGTTCAAAAATTGCCGTCATGGGTTTCTGCTTTGGCGGAACATACAGTTTCCTCCTGGCTGCTGCGGAACCGGAACTATCCGCCTGTATCCCGTTTTACGGTCAATCTCCTATTGCCGAAAACGCAAAAAAAATTTCCTGTCCTATCCTTGCGTTCTACGGAGAGAATGATACCAGACTTATCGAAGCATTACCCGCCTTCAAAAAGGAGATGAAAAAATATCATAAAAATTTTGAAGCCATTATCTATCCTCGATGCGGCCATGCTTTTTTTAACGACACAAATCCCGCCGCCTATAACAAAGAGGCCTCAAAAGACGCGTGGAAGCGCCTATTGCGATTTTTCGCAATATACGTAAAGCATGAAAAATGAAAATGAAATTATCAAAGTTGATAACCTCGTAAAAAATTACAATGGCACCTCCGCTGTAAAACATATTTCCTTTAGTGTCGCGAAGGGGGAGATCTTCGGGTTTTTAGGTCCTAATGGCGCGGGAAAAACAACAACCATAAAAATATTGATAACCCTTCTTGCCCCAAGTAAAGGGGAGGGGATCATTAACGGATACAGTGTGATCCGCGACGCGGGAGAAGTTCGCCGCATGATCGGCTATGTTCCGCAGATGATTTCCGTTGACGGTACGCTCACGGCGTATGAAAATCTGATGCTTATGGCACGACTTTATGACATTCCGAGAAAAGAAAGAGAGCGGCGAATTAAAGAAGTGCTATCGTTTTTGGATCTTGAATCGGTGCGCCATACGCTTGTCAAAAAATTTTCAGGCGGCATGATCCGAAAACTTGAAATCGGCCAGGCAATTCTCCATCAGCCGCCTGTCCTTTTTCTGGATGAACCAACCTCAGGTCTTGATCCGGTCGCTCTGCGCAATGTCTGGAAACATTTGCTTGAACTTCGAAGACTTTTTAACACAACAATTTTCTTTACAACCCATTATATGGAAGAAGCGCAGGAGGTGGCGGATCGCGTCGCGATCATGCATCTTGGCCGGATTGCCGCCATGGGAAGAGTTGATGAACTTATCAAACAAACAAAGAAAGAAGCGGCAACCCTCGAAGACGCGTTTATTTATTTTACCGGCACCGCCTTACAGGAAACAGGAAATTTACGCGAAACAAAACGGATGCGGGAAACGGCACGCAGGCTTGGCTAAACTAGACTTATGCGCTATCTTATAGAAATTATTGTTAAATCGTACGTTTTGGCAGAAATGGAAATTAGAAAACTGCTCCATGATCCGACAGAACTCGTTACGCGGGCTGTGCAGCCGATTCTCTGGCTTGGAATTTTTGGCGAAGCCTTAAGTAAAGTACATGCCATTCCCACGAAGGGATTCACCTATTTACAATTTATCACCCCCGGCATTCTCACGCAATCGGTTGTGTTTATCTCAATATTTTACGGCCTTTCCATTATTTGGGAGCGTGATATGGGAATACTGCAAAAATTTTTAGTAACCCCCACCCCTCGTCTCGCGTTGGTATGGGGAAAGATACTCTCGTCTGGAGTACGCGGAATTAGTCAGGCGGTAATTATTTTTCTTTTTGCTGTCCTTCTTCGGATCCATCTGCGGTTTACCGCTTTATCCATTGTCGGGACAATTCTCATTGTCATTCTGGGGGGCGGTTTTTTCACCGGACTCTCTATGATTATTGCCTCAATCGTCAAAACACGAGAGAGGTTTATCGGGATAGGACAAGTCATCACGCTTCCGCTTTTCTTTGCCTCAAACGCAATCTATCCGATTGCTATCATGCCCCCATGGCTTCAATTCATTGCAACAATCAATCCGTTAAGTTATATGGTTGACGGACTGCGCGCGATTCTTGTAACAGGAGACGTATCCATCCTTCCTTTTGATATCGCAATTCTGACTGTAGCTACGCTTGTTATTTCCTTTGTCTCTTCTTATTTGTATCCGAAGGTTGTGGGATAGGGAGATTAATTCACCAACGTTTTTTTAATTTTCAGCTGCCGTTTTTGATACGCTACTTTGCTGCGGGACTAGGAGTCGGACCTAGATACTGGGATCCAAAGTCCCATGTCCTACCATTAGACGATCCCGCAAAAATTCTTCTTGACAACCTAAATTATACCATATAATATAACCTAGCCAGGGATTTAGGGGGTGATGAAGATGAGATTGGATCCATGTCCATCTTGCGGAAACGACCCATGCACATGCGATGAATAGTCTATAAACCATGTTTATAAACTACCTGTCGCAAACCTTAATAATCTTATGGCATTCTTCTATAGATGCCCGTTAATTCTGCCGATTCTATAAGGTGTTTGCCTATCTCCTCTTCAATTTTTTCCTTCCCTGCCCTATCTTTGAGGCTTAAAACAGCGTCTAAGGCGTAAAGTTTGAAAAAATATCTGTGCGTTCCCGATGGGGGACAGGGTCCTCCATAATCTAGCTTACCGAAGGAGGTTAAGCCTTGAATTGAACCAGCCGGCAGCGAATTTTCTTTAACCTCCAAAATTTGCGGATTGATATTAAATACTACCCAATGCGTCCATGTCCCCCCGGGCGCGTCCGGATCATCAACTATTAAAGCAAGGCTTTTTGTTTGAGAAGGGATACCAATAAAAGAAAGCGGGGGATTAACGTTTTCCCCATCGCAGGTATATTTTTTGGGAATCTTGCCGGTGTTTTCAAAAACAGGACTGGTTATCTTCATCTTTAAAGCTGTTTCTTTTGTTGTGATACGACCCGCTCCCTGCCGCATCAACATCAGCCCAATAACTAAAATGGGAATAAAAATCGCGGCAAAAGCCGTAATCTTGCTCACGTGTCTCAATAATAGTAGCCGCGATTCAAATAAATGTCAACTTAATCTAAACATTCTATCCTATAGAATTGAAAATAATGTGTAAAAATGGTAGAATCCGGACATGAGTAAGATTGAGCGGCAAATGGGAATATTAAAGCAGGAGACTGAATCTCCCGAATGCGTTTTTTGCAAAATTATTTCCGGCGAGTCCCCCTCAACCAATATTGCGGAAACTGAAGATTCCCTTTCTTTTATGTCATTGGAGGGATATCCTTTGATTGTTACCAGGAGGCATGTTTCCGGCGATATATCCAAAAATTTGTATGAGGTAAAAGACGCATTTTCCCTGGCGGTGGAACTCATTCCTTACGTGGAAAAAGCTTACGGGGCAAAAGGACTCAACGTTTTGTCAAATATAGGTGAGGCTGCGGGACAGAAAATTATGCATTTTCATATTCATTTAATACCCAATATGGAGGGGGAACGAAACGTAAGATTATCGATAACGCATCAGCCGGAAAGAGAAACTGTCCTAGAATATGCCAGGTTAATTGGCGAATCTTTCCGCGGAGCTAAAAACAATGCCTCCTCTTGATTTTTTGTCCAACTTAAACTTTTTGGCAGCCGCTTGCAGTGCCTTTTCTTCTACTCTTGCCCAAATTCTCGCAGGATCGTGCAGTGCGATTGCTCCGGAACTGATATAGTTTCTCGCACTTCCGTAATTTCCTTTTTCAAGCTTTGATATATCCTGAACAAACACCCCTGCGTTTCCGGGGTTTTTATCTATACTATTTACTTTTGGGCATGGTGCAAGTATTCTTTGCTGTATTTCATGTCTTTTGTCTCTTATTGCGTCAAGAAGCATTTCTCTTTGAAGTCTGAACTCATTCATCTCTTCCTGCCCCCTGATTTCTACAATTACCGCAAGGTCTATATTGCTGGGATCGCCGTTATGGCAATCTTTTACAAGGCCTTTGGCTACCGAGCCAAAAATTATAACGGCTATCGGTTTTTCCGGGTTTATTGATTCCCATTTTAGTTATTGGGC
>JAMCXO010000025.1:0-9367 GCA_023473545.1 Patescibacteria group bacterium
TTCGGTAATACGATATACTGGTAGGACATACGCTCTTTCTTCTTGTGAGTTTGTTTGTAACATCTATCTTTTCAAGAAGCTGGAGCGTTTGTCAATTGTGGCTAAGGGTTAGAATGCAATGGCACTGAATACACGCATTTTAGTAGTTGACAACTATAGGTTACTATGGTACAATCGCCATCGCCGTTAATTAAGATAACATAATTTTATATTAAAGTTTTATTTTAAATTAAGAACTATGAAGGAAAATCAAAAATTTGAACAGCTTAGAGGGTCCGAACGCAAAATAGAAACATTTCGGGCAAACATAGCTAAACGTGAATCATGGCTTACCAAAATAAACAATGGGGAAATCAAGCACGATCCAGATCCATGGAATGATACCATAAGAATTGGTACGGCTAGAGGTAAAATTGCAAAATCTATTGCCAATCAAGAGGCACACCTTGGAGAAACAGAAAATGAACTTTATAACCAAAAATTAATATATGCCCAAGAGTATTTAAGGTTATTAGAAAAAAGAGGTATTCAGCTGGGAATAATGGAGAAGTTATTAGAGGAAGGTAACTTACTACCGGAAGAAGTAGCAGAATACCGGGAAGAATACAACGTTCTTACTACGCTTCCTGAAAGGTCAGAAACCTTAAGAGCGGGTATTGCAGAAATTAACCTTGCTAAAGAAGTCACACGGGAAATACCAAGTACAGAAATTTCAGCTTCTGCAAAAGTAGAAGTTTCTCCTGAAAAGCCAAGGTTTGAAATAGAAGACGAAGCTTCGGCACTTCTTGACATACTATTAGCACATGCTTCAGAGACAAACCCTATCACAACAAAAAAATTGCCGAGTTTCTAATTGAACGGGGTGCCGTATATCCATCATTGAGAAGCGCACAAAGGCGCGTTAGAGAGGTTCTAATTCCTGAAGCGATGAAGATAGCTAAAGCACAAGGGTTAGAAATACGAGACGAAATAAGAGCGAGAGATGACGGACTTTTTCAGCATGAATGTTATGTAAAGGGGAAATTTTATGAAGCTCAGCATAAAGAAACTGCAGATGAGCAAGATGAACAAGAATTTGGCACATTAAGTAAGACTGATATTGTAATAATCGCAGTGGCCGTTAAGCATCACATTGACGTATTAAAAAATATGGGAATTGATAAATTCGTAGTAGATGAACAAACCTTAATGAGAATAATTCACACCAACAAGGGGGGGATGCCTGAATTGGATCCAAGAACAGAGAAGAAAGAGGTGGAAAAATTAATCTATAGTCGTAGATTGCAGGCCTTGGAAAAATTAGAAAAAATGTTCAACTGTGCAGATCTTAATCAAATATTCAAACAAATACACGAAAAAAGTTCTGATGTTTGGAAATTGGTCTCCAGCCTTTTTGAACTGCGAAATATAAATGCAACTGATAGTGCACACATCGAAACATATCATGGCATTGTTTCCTTCTTGAAACATTTATTCACCAACTCAATGCAACAAACATGGGCATTCGACAATAATGAAGAGCCAGAAAGCATGCCTATTGTCTCAATGTCAACTGAAAATTCAATCCCTGAACAATCCGACTTGCCAAGATTTCAAAATATTGAAGATTGCGATCCCGAATTTATAACGCACGCTAACCACTGCCTGAGTCAGGTTTCAGAAACGTTACAGGGTCATAGAACAATAACACCTGAAACAATTCTGAGCTTATTTCCTCAGCTTGATAAAGATTCGATTAATCATGCAGTTAATCAAAGATATATTCGTGCGCGCGCTCGTAAACCTTCATCGTATATGCGTAATAGTCGTCAGGAATACGGGGTTCTTGACATAGCAATTATGTTATACGTACACGAATATCTATCAGGAATTAATTTTACTTCCAAAGTAAAAAAACAAATCCAGGAAATTTTTCAATGTGAATTTCAAAAAATGATTAGGGAGAACAACACTCCCGTTTTAACCTAAATCGCACGCCTGAAGTTTAGGAATCATCCTAACTTTTTTGGTTTGGCATCCAAACTTAAAAAAATAATCTTGCTTTTTTATTTTTCCCGAATCATAATAAGCGTATGAGTACCGGCAGTTTTATTTTGGACGAAAGAGACTCTTCGGTTAACGGAAATATTTCACCCGTCTCCTCGTCCCTTGCCGAACTTCGGGAATTAGGAATTCACGTGCCGGAGTTTTTTGTCATATCGGCCTTAGCCTATACCGAATTTATCAGGGAAAATAATTTGGAAGTTAAAATAAGGCATTTGCTCGAAACCGTGAACTTCGAAAATCCCCACTCCCTAATGCAGGTATCCTCCATTATAAAAAGCCTGATTATTAAAGCCAAGCTCTCCCAAAAATTTGCCAGAGAGATATACAAGAGATACAAAAGAATGGGATCGGTATTTAAAGACGTTCCGGTTTCGGTGACCATTCACAACCCCAATAATATCTATCCGCGCATCAAAGGTGAAACCAATCTTCTCGTGGCGATCAAAGAGTCATGGGCCTCGTTCTTTAATCCGGGCTCGCTTTCTGATTTGAAAAACCCGGTTTTGCTGATTCAAAAAGAAATAAAGCCCAAGGTCTCCGGAATTTGTATTACAGGAGGTTTGGATAAAAGCATGGTTATCGGCTCTTCGGCGAACATTACCCTTTTTGAGCTTGAGGAGGTTTATAAAACTTCCAAAAAAATAGATAACTTCTATTATTTTCCCCAGGAAATCGGCTGGGCTTTTTATAAAAATAAACCCTATGTGTTAAAGATTAAGCCCGCCTTGTGCTATATTTAAAAAATAAGGGATTATGGCAAAAATAAGAAAAGTAGAAGCAAGGGAGATATTAAATTCAAAGGGGGATGCGGCGATTGAAACATCGGTTCTTCTCGGCGATAATTCAATTGGGATTTCTTCCTGTCCCGCAGGCACATCGGTAGGAGACTACGAGGCATTAAGCCTGGATGCCGCAAAGGCCATCGAGAACGTCAATAAAATCATCGGTCCTGAAATTATCGGCATGGAATCTTTAAATCAGCAGGAGGTTGATAAAAAAATGATAACCCTGGACGGAACGCAAAATAAATCCCGTCTCGGCGCCAACGCAATTCTTTCCGTTTCAATGGCTTTGGCCAAGGCATCCGCCAGATCTTCGGTTCTGCCCCTTTTTCTTTACCTTAGACAATTTATTAAAAAAGACAAAACGATCAAGATACCAACCCCGATATTTAACATAATAGGCGGAGGCAGACACGCCGATAATTCGCTTAATTTCCAAGAGTTTTTGATAATTCCGGCCAGCTCAAAGCCCTATAAGGAAAGCTTAACGATCGGCAACACAATTTATAAATTTACCAAAGACATTCTTAAAGAAAACCAGGCATCTACCCTGGTTGGATTGGAAGGGGCATACGGACCGAATCTTGCCACAAACCAAGAGGCTCTGGCGATTCTAAAAAGCGCTGTTGACAGATCGGATTATAGATTTGATTTTGACGTATTCTTTGGTATTGATGCCGCGGCCAACAATTTCCGTAGCTCTCAGGGATATTTAATTTCGGATAAGAGAATGAATCTCGCCCCTAACGAGCTTGTGACCTTTTATAAAGAGCTAAACTCAAATTACCACCTTTTGTATTTAGAGGATCCTCTTTCTCAAGACGACTGGGAGGGTTGGCAAAGGATTAGTCAAGATTTGTCGGAGAATTCCTTAATCGTTGGAGATGACATAATCGCTACCAATCCATACAGGCTGCAGGTGGCGCTTGATAAAAAAGCCGTAACAGGAATCATTATCAAGCCTAATCAGATCGGAACAGTTATCGAGGCCCTGGCCGTTGTCGAGGTTGCCAGACAAACAGGGCTTAAAGTAATTGTTTCCCACAGAAGCGGGGAAACAAACGATGATTTTATCGCGGATTTTGCCGTGGCAGTTTCGGCCGATTATGTCAAGTTCGGGCCGCCTGCCAGGGGTGAAAGGGTAGCAAAATATAATAGGCTTTCTCAGATAGAATCTCAGCTTAAACTAATCTAGCTATGGCATATTTGGCGCTTATAAGACACGGCTATTCTTTCTATAACATTAAGGGCCTGTGGACAGGATGGATGGATCCGGAACTAACCCCGGAGGGGAAAAAGGAGGCAGAAAAGGCAGCGTTTAGTCTTAAGGATATTCATTTTTCAATCGGCTATACATCGCCCCAGATTCGCCATAAAGAAACCCTTGGAATCGTTAAAGACGTCTTAGGCCTTAACACTATGTCAACTGTTGTCAGTCCACAATTAAAAGAACGGAATTATGGCGTTTATACCGGAAAAAATAAGTGGGAAGTAGAAAGGCAGCTCGGTAAGGAAGCATTCAAAAAGCTTCGCCGGGGATGGAATTATCCTGTTCCCGGGGGCGAATCGCTTAAGGATGTTTATAAAAGGGTTGTAAACTACTACCAAAAAGAAATTTTGCCAAAACTGAAAAATAATGAGAATGTCATTGTCTCCTCATCCGGCAATGCCATCCGTTCATTGGTGAAGTTTATGGAACGCATCCCCGATAATAAAATTGCCGATTTGGAAATCGCGCCCGGAGAGGCATATCTTTACGAGCTTGATTCAAACGGAAACGTTCTTAAAAAAGAAATTAGAAACGCCCACCCGAATACCGTCTAGAGGATCCTTTGTCAAAAAAATACAAGATCCTTAATCTCCCAGGTTAAATAAAACAACAATCTCTCCCTTTGGTTTTTTAAGAAGATAAAAAGAAGAAAGATCGGAAATTCTGCCCCTTTTTACCTCTTCATGAACCTTTGTTAATTCCCTGGCGACAACAATGTCTATGTCCGAAAAAACTGCCCTAAGTTCCGCTAAAAGTTCTAATAATCGGTGCGGGGCCTCAAACAGAATAACCGTTGCCTTTATTTGTTTTAAGGTCATGCTTAAAGCCTCCAAAATCTTTTTTCTATGCCCTTTTTTCTTGGGCAGGAAACCCAGAAATATAAATTTATCCGTCGGAAGTCCTGATGTAACCAGGGCAGAAACCAGGCTTGTTGGCCCCGGTATAGATTCCACCTTAACCCCTTGAACAAGTGCCTCCCTGACTAATTTAAACCCGGGGTCCGAAATTGTCGGGGTGCCGCTATCCGAAATAAGGGCTATATTATCTCCATTTCTTAAAAATTGGATCACCATAGGAATTCTTATCTTTTCGTTTTCCTCGTAATACGATACCAGTTTGGGTCTTTTCTGGAAAAGATGGTCCTCATAAATTTTTTTAAGAAGGATACCTGATACCCTTGTGTCCTCGCACAAAACAACATCAACGCTTTTTAAAATATTAATTGCCCTAAGCGTTATATCTTGCAGGTTGCCTATTGGTGTTGATACAATATATAAAATACCCATTTATGCTTGGCCATTTAACACAAAGTATTATACATCTTATTCAAACCACAGGCTACTTAGGAATTTTTATCTTAATGACCCTTGAGTCTGCTTTAATTCCAATTCCCTCAGAGGTTACCATGTCTTTCTCAGGATTTCTGGCCGGGCGGGGAAATCTGTCGTTTGCGGGGGCTGTTTTGGCGGGAACGCTTGGAAATCTTCTCGGTTCGCTTATAGCCTATGGCATCGGGTACTTTTTGGAAGAAAAATTCATCCTCGCCTTTATAGAAAGACACGGAAAAGTTCTTCTTTTCTCAAAACACGACTACGAAAGATCCGTTAACTGGCTAAAAAAATACGGAGAAAGGGTGGTGTTTTTCTCAAGGCTTCTGCCCGGAATCAGGACTTTTATTTCCCTGCCGGCAGGTCTTTCGGAAATGAATCTTAAAAAGTTTTGTCTCTATACCTTTTTGGGGTCTTTAGTCTGGTCGTTTCTTTTGGCCTATACCGGATATTACCTTGGCGTAAAGTGGAACACGATAGATATCTACTTTAAAAAATTTGAAATATTGATAGGAGCAGCCCTGGTTTTTATTTTCCTGTTTTATCTAAATCGTAAACTAAAGATACTGAAATTTTCTCACTAACCCTACCACCTTGCCCTGAATTGTAATCTCCTTAGGGTAAATCGGATCCATATTCTTGTTGGCGGGCATTAAAACAATCTTACCGGCGTCGTCCTTATAAAACTTTTTAAGGGTAGCCAGCATATCGTCAACAATGGCTACCACAAGATCTCCGTTTGAGGCATCGCTGACCTTCTCAATTACCACATAGTCTCCGTCCAGTATGCCGTCCTCTATCATAGATTCTCCTTTGACCTGAAGAACATAGGCGGTTTTTTTGCCGGAGATCATCGAGGCTGAAACCTGAAAACTTGCGTTCGGATCACTATGAGGTTCTAATGGCTTGCCTGCCGCGATATAGCCCATCAAAGGAAGATCCAGTGAAGGATTGCTGCCAAACATGGCAGAGGTAATTTTATCGTTTAGAATCTTTAGAACCCTGGTATTTCCGTCCACCTTCTGGATGTAGCCTTTTTCCACCAAAGAAGCGATTAGGGAATGAATAGTCGAAGGCGCCCGGTGTCCGGTTGCATCGGCTATCTCGGCAAGTGTCGGCGAATAACCGTACTGCTTTTGAAATTGAGCGATGTATTGCAGAATTTCTCTTTCCCGTCTGTATAAAACGCCTGCCATAGTATTTAAACCTTTATTTACTCTTACTATTTTATACGAAAATTTCGACAATTTTGTCAATAGGACAAAAAGGTATAAAATAGATCAGTTTTATATTTATGTGGTAAAATACGAGCATGAACTTTAAACTTAAGGCAGGTTTTAAGCCAACCGGAGACCAGCCCCGGGCCATAGAAACTATCATCAATAATCTAAACAAAAAAAATAAATTCCAAACGCTTCTGGGCGTAACCGGCAGCGGCAAAACCTTTACCATGGCAAATGTCATTGCCAGGCATAATCGGCCTTCCCTGATTATTTCCCACAATAAGACCCTGGCGGCCCAGCTTTACCAGGAATTCAGGGATTTTTTTCCAGCTAACGCTGTTTCCTATTTTGTTTCCTATTACGACTATTACCAACCCGAGGCCTATATTCCCCAAACCGATACCTATATCGAAAAAGAGGCCGAAATAAATGAAGAAATCGACAAGCTCCGGCTTCTTGCCACCACTAATCTTCTAAATCGCAAAGACGTTATCATTGTCGCCTCTGTTTCCTGTATCTATAGCTTGGGTTCGCCCAGGCAATACGCTCGGTTCATTTTAGAGTTAAAAGCCAATAAGATAATTCAGACAAAAAGTATTTTAGAGAAACTGACGGATCTCCAGTATCAAAGAGACGAATATTCGTTTAAAAGAGGCACATTCAGGGTGAGAGGAGAATCCATTGATCTTTTCGAGGCTTATTCGGACACGGGGCTTCATATAGAAATTGAAAACGGCAGAATAGATAAACTTTACATCTTTGATCCTCTTACCGGTAATCTAATTAAAACCATTAAAGAAACTGTTGTTTATCCGGCCAAGCATTACATGACCGATCCAAACGTTTACCAAAAGGTTTTTCCTCAAATTCGTGAGGAATTGAGAGAACAAACGGCAAAACTTAAAGAAAGAAATAAGCCTCTTGAGGCAAACCGCTTAAAGCAAAGGGTAAATTTTGATTTGGAAATGATTCAGAAATTAGGCTATGTCAACGGCATCGAAAACTATTCCCGCTATTTTGACAACCGCGAAATCGGGGAGCCGCCGTTTTCTCTTTTGGACTATTTTGAACAGGCGGCAAAGGATTGGCTTCTTTTTATAGATGAATCCCACATAACAATGCCTCAAATAAGGGGCATGTATAACGGGGATCGGGCGCGCAAGGAAACACTAATAGATTTTGGCTTCCGTCTTCCATCCGCCTTGGATAACAGGCCTTTAAGATTTGATGAATTTATGAGAAAGATCCCCCAGGCAATTTTTGTTTCTGCAACCCCTAATGATTATGAACTTTCTCTTTCCAAACAAAGCGGATCCAACCCGGCAGAACAGCTGATAAGGCCAACCGGACTGGTGGATCCCGTTATCGTTGTCAAAAAAACAAAAAATCAGATAGAGGATTTAATCGCGGAGATAAAAAAAAGGGCTCATAAAAATCAGCGGGTGCTTGTTACCACTTTGACCAAAAGAATGGCAGAGGATTTATCCGGCTTTCTTCAGGAAAAAGGGATAAAAGTATCCTACCTTCACTCAGATATCACTACGCTTGAGAGACAGGATATTTTAGATAATCTTAGAAAAGGAGATTTTGATGTGATTGTTGGAATAAATCTCTTAAGAGAGGGCCTGGATCTGCCGGAGGTTTCCCTGGTGGCAATTCTTGATGCTGATAAAGAGGGTTTTCTGCGCAGCAAAACCTCCCTTATCCAAACCATGGGCAGGGCGGCGCGCAACGCCCAGGCAAAGGTCATTCTTTATGCGGACTGCCAAACAAATTCCATGCAAGAGGCAATAAAAGAGGTTAGAAGACGCCGGAGAATCCAGCTTGAATACAACAAAAAACACCATATAAAGCCTAAGAGTATCGAAAAAAAGATCCGCGCCAGACTGATTGAGGAAGAAGAAAAAAAAGAATCCTTGGACTTCATGTTAAATCTGGAAAACAAGGATGTTTTACTGCCGGATGAAAAAGAATTACTAATAAAGAGGCTGCGTGCCGAAATGAAACAGGCGGCAGGGGAGTTGGATTTCGAAACAGCAGCCCTATTGCGGGATAAAATAAAAATAATTAAAACCCGCTGATGTTTTTGATTAACCTTATATTCTCAACCCCGCCAAAATCGTCAAGTCTTATCCCTACAGCGTCAATTCTCATGCTTTGCGGAAGATTCTTGTGAGAAATTGTATAATAATGCGCGGTTTTAATGACAGATTCCATTTTCCGGTGGGTGATTCCTTCGAAAGGGTTTCCAAATTGAGAAGGTCTTCTTGTTTTTACCTCAATAAAAACCAGGGTGTCCGCGTCTAGGGCAATGATATCAATTTCTCCATACCGCTTTGAAAAGTTTCTGTCTAAAATCTTGTAACCCTGGGATTTTAAAAACTTTACCGCCAGTTCCTCGCCTGATGAACCGGTTTGGGAAGAAACTTTCATGAAAAGGGAAATTAAACCTTTTTTCTAAGATAGTAAAGCTTTGCTCTTCGCACTCTTTTTTTGGAGTGTTCCTTTAGTTCTATTTTATCTATATTGGGAGAAAAAAGAGGATATATCCTTTCAACCGCAACATCGCCAACCACTTTTCTAACGGTAAAGCTTTTGTTTACGTTCCTTCCCTTCGTGCCCAAAACCACTCCTTCAAAAACCTGAATGCGGCTTTTTTCTTTACCCTTCTCCAGCTCTTTAATTTTTTGATGAACCCTTATCCGTTTAATACCGGCA
>JAMCXO010000011.1:0-33763 GCA_023473545.1 Patescibacteria group bacterium
ACACCCAAAGGGTCAGAAACAAAAGCAATCCTTACTTCTCTTTTTGATACCTGGCAATTACAAAATCTTAATCCCTTTCAACAATGCAAACTTCTTTTATCTACGTGTCAGTAGTGTGAGTTCGTTCGATAATAAAGATAGATTTGACTTATCCTATAGTTAGTGCTAGAATAGTATTTCGTTTATGAGAGAAAGAGATAAAAATACATCTTCTAAATCAGGCGTATCCAATTCGTCAGGATCTATATTCCATAATGATATGCCAGTGAACCGATCTTATAAGTCAAGCGATATCTATAATAAAGAAAAGCTTGATCGTGAGAGTAGAGAACGAGTATTAGAGCTTAAAAGACTGCAAGATGGATTAAGGGGAGTAAAAATTAGGACATGTTCCGATGAAGATGCTAGGCAACATCATTCATGGACTCAAACACAAGAAGACACATGGGCGGTTGCTGACTATTTAGCTTCTTTAGACGAGCCATATGCTGCCAGCGTTGAAAGCTCTATGACGGGTAAAAAACCACTGACTGTAGGAGAATTTTGCCGCTATCAAGTTTTGGGTGTCGGAGGATGTCTTATAATTAGGGAAAATCTCAGTAGGGAAATGCGCTATGCGCAAAGAGTGGGAGTTGCCGATATTATTAAGCCATATATAGATTTGCAGAAATTTACTCTTGGAGCAAGCGCTTTAGATATAAAGATCAACGGGGTTTCTTGGGCTGATGTTTTGGATATTGCTCAAAGAAACGACGGGACAGCTTTGCAATATAAATTTTTAGTTGATGCCATGATTCTTCTTCTGAAAATGTCTCATCAATCAATTTTTGAGGAAAATAATAAAGGTTTGTTTGGTCAATATCCTAACACTGCCAAACATATGATTGAGGGTTCAGCGATATTAATAAAGGCTGGTATTTTAAGCAGTCCGGATGTAGTAGATAGTGAAATTTTCAATAATTCTGGAGTTGCAAAAAAAGTAGCTCAAAGAGGCAAAGAATTCCTTTTGCGCGTAGGTAATATCCGTGAAAAAACATATAATAATGTTTTCAATCCCAATTCCCCAGAATTTCCTTGCCTGAAAGACACTTTGTCTTTCTATCTCAAACAGGGGTTTAATGAAAGATATCTGGCGCTTTCTGTCTTAGGGATTGATAAGTATGATTTTGCCGTTTGGGCGTACAGAGCCGCTAAAAATTTTCAAAAGCAAGGAATAGAGGAAAGTTTCTACGAATCTTTGGCAGGCTTCATAGAAGAATATCTTAATTATGAGCCAACAGACAAAACTATTTTGCGGGAGGGAGACGCGGGAGACATTCTTGATGAGACCCAAACCGGAGATTTTTCTCCGGTTGAAATAGAATCAAGTTCGCTCGGGTTAATTATTTCCTCTATATTTTCAAAACAATCGCACAGAGTCTTTGCTGACATTAATCCTTTAATTATTGACTCGACCGGCTTGATCAAGCCTCAGGCTATTGCTGTTGTTTTTGATCAAAACAGACCTCAGAAATTTGCGGTATTTCTTGATTGGGAAAACGATTTGGGAGAATCAACAGAGGTTAACCTTTATTTTGATACTAAGAAAAATTTGTTTGACTGGAATTTTCTTAAAAGTCCTAACGACGAAGAGATGGGAGTTATTAGGGTCGCAATGCTAAAGGCAACGCGGGCTATTCTTCTTTCTATTCAAAGGCAGGCTTTAACAGATTATCAAAACAAAAAAGAGAGAAATTCGTCTTTGGCGCCTCACGAAGTTAAACCTAAGCAGAGGAGAGAACAAGTGACGGATGAGATATATACACTGCGAAGGCAAATTAAAAGAGATAATGCGGAGAAGACACAAAATAACAGGCAAATAGACCCAAGAGGAGCGGATATGCCAAGAACCCAAGAGGCTACTGTGAAAAAACAAATCTTATTGCCGGAGAAGGATAGGCTGCGGGGATTGTTGGAAGGCATTGATTTTAGCAAAAGAGATAATGTAGAGAGAGCCATAGACAGATTTAACAACGAGGGGGTCGGTCAATTTACAAGAAAGCACGCGAGAGGCAACAACGGCGAGATTCTTTATACATTACGGGTGGGCAATATCAGGGTTCTTGTTTATGAAACAGAATCTTTAGAAGGAATTAGGCAGTTTGTGATAAAGGATATTGATTATAGGTCAAATGTCTACCGAAGGAATAAAATGTAACCTAGCGTTAAATAATTAAGGACAGCAGAAACACCCCCAAGGCCATTAAATCGGAGAGTCCGCAGTATTGGCAGATTGCCTTCAAAATAAAAAGCTGGATAGAGAGATAGATCAGGGAAATAGCAAGACCTAATCCCGTAAGAAGCAATAGGGGTATCTTATATCGGACGGATTTTCCATAAATAAAAATAGAAGATAAGCCTATCAGGATAAGATAATATAAAGAGCCTATCAGGGAGATAGGCAGGCCGAGGATAGTTGCGTATTTGCTGATCAGGACGGTTTCGCAGCCGTTAGTCAGAGAGCAGGAGGGAATGACGTTTTTGTAATGAAGAATTGTCAGGTAGGAAAGATCCAAGAAGCCCAAAAACGAGATAAACAAAAGGAGCAGTAAGAGCGCGGCAGGTGCCTTGTCTTTTTTCATTATTTGGCAAATCCTCAAAAAATTCATTCACTCGCTTTTTTGGGAAATCCCGAGAGACTACTTGAGATATTTTTTAATTAAATTTTTAAACGCGTCATAACCTGGCGGATTCTGGATTTTAACGCCGTTTAGGAAAAAGGTAGGAGTTGAGTTAACGCCAACGGCAGAGCCTTTGTTTTCTTCGTTATTAATAAAAAGCTTGGCCTTTTCCGAAGCCATGTCTTTTTTAAAAAGATCAATATTGAGTCCGATTCTTCCGGCATAATCCACAAAGGTACTTTCGGCATTAGTGGAGTCGGCCCATGAAGTCTGGTTTTCAAAAAGGAGGTCATGCATCTGCCAGAATTTACCCTGCTGATTGGCGGCGTAGGCGGCTTCCGCTGAACTAAGGGCGTTTCGATGAATCTCGTTTAGAGGGAAAAAACGATAGACGAAAAGGATTCTGCCCTTGAAATGGGAGGTCAATTTCTTAACCAAGGGATAGTAGGCGCCGCAGGCGGGACACTGAAAATCCGCGTATTCGATAAGACTGACCTTGGCGTTTTTGTTGCCCATGGTGATATCGCTTTTTGAGATGGGCGGCGCCTTGATAGAGCTTTGCGGACTCGCCGAGCCTGAGCCGGAGATCAATACCAGGCCGATAACGCTGGCAATTATGATCAGGGGGACTCCGATAAATAAAGCCAGGGTTTTGAGATTTTGTTTATGCTTGGCTTTCTTTTCTTCAAGAAGTCTCTCCTGATGCCTTTGTTCCTTGATCTCTCTTTTGGTTAGTTTTTCTTCCACGGAAAAAATCATCTCACATTTTTTGTTTTTAGACAAGCCTTAAAATGTAAGATGTGGTATACTTTTGAAAGGCACGGTGGCTATTAAGACATATCATAATCATTACCGTTTTAATTACACAACCTCTTTGAGGCGGCATTTTTCTTCTCTTGTCATAGTCATTCTGGTCATCCTGGCGATTCTTACTCTCGGATTAAACTTTGCCATACCCAAGCAAGGCGTTAATCTGGCCAAGCCCTCTTTCCTTATTATTCTTGTCGCCAGTTTTAATACGCTTATTCGTTTATCAGTTGCCTATGCTATTGCCTTGGTTCTGGCTGTGCCGCTTGCCCTTTTTATAACCAAAAGCCCAAGGATTGAAACAACCTTTCTGCCGATAACCGATATTATCCAGTCGGTGCCGATACTGGCGTTTTTCCCGGTAATTGTTCTGGTTTTTGTAAAGATTGATTTTTTTGACGGGGCGGCAATTTTTATCCTGTTTATGTCCATGGTTTGGAATATTGTTTTCAGCCTTATCGGAGGCTTAAAGGCTATTCCTTCTGATATTAAATCCGCCGCCTGGATCTTTAAGGCAAGGGGATTTCGCAGGCTCTGGTTTGTTACCCTGCCCTCTATTTTTCCCGCGATTGTGACCGGTTCTTTTTTGGCATGGGGCCAGGGCTGGAATATACTAATCGTTGCCGAGGCCATCCATAAATATATACCGAACGGCTCGTCCTCGCAGGATCTTTTCGGATTGGGCAGTCTTTTGGTTGATTCTTTTTCCAGGGGAGAAAATTCGGTGTTTCTGGCCTCTCTTGTTGCCATGATAGTTATCATCAGCTTCCTGAATCTTTTTGTCTGGCAGAGGCTTTTGGTTCTGGCGGAAAGGTATAAATTTGACTGATATTATTGTCCTTGACCATGTTAGCAAGTTTTATTCTCCCTTAAGAAACAGGGCGGTTTTTGATTTGTCTCTTAAAATCCGCGAGGGAGAATTTTTCTGTCTGGCGGGACAATCCGGATCGGGAAAATCCACCATTTTAAAATTAATCGCCGGCATTGAAAAGCCGTCCCAGGGGAAGGTGGCCGCTCCGGAGAATATCGGCATGGTTTTTCAGCTCGGAGCCCTTCTTCCCTGGCTGACAGTTAGCGAAAACGCCGCCTTTGGATTAAAAATGAAAGGCGCCAACAAAACAAAAATCAAAGAGACCACCCATAAATATTTGGAGCTGGTTGGCCTAAAAGAATACCGTAAAAAATATCCCAGGGAACTTTCGGGCGGACAAAGGCAGAGGGTAGGCATTGCCAGGGCGCTTGCGGTGGAACCGCCGGTTTTGCTTTTGGATGAGCCTTTTTCATCGCTTGATTTCCTGACAACAGAGGAACTGCATAAGGATCTGCTGGACATTTGGAAAATGACAAAAAAGACCATCGTTATGGTGTCGCATTTAATGGAAGAGGCGGTAATGCTCGCGGACAGGGTTGGGGTGATGAAGGAGGGAAGACTCGGCGCGGTTCTGGAGGTAGGCCTGCCCAGGCCCAGAAGCTATAAAAAGGAGGAGTTTGCGAGGGAGGTTGAGAGGATAAGAAAGACGATTTAGTTGCTTTTCTGCTTGGAAAAATAGTTTTTAAAAAGTATTTTTCTTCATCGCTAGCATTTGGAGCGACATATCAGATATATTGTGTTGGGAAATTACTGTTCTTACTCTTTTAGCTTCTTCTATATAGGTTTGAGCTGCCGCTGTATCTCCTTTACGTACTTGAGCAAGAGCAAGACGTTCTAAATAAATAGGTATTGCCATAGTAGCTACGAATGAATTAAAACTTGCTTTTTTACTAGAGCCAGTAACTTCTCTCCATATTGCATTAGCTTCTTGTGTTGGCTCTAAAGCCCAAGATAACCCATCTTGATTACTTGGTACAGCAGCTAAGACATGCCCCTTTCCAATTCCTCTTTCTGCCATAAATCTTTTTATAAGTTCTGATGCCTTTTGCTGGTTACTGGTACTAATATATAAAACCATATCATCTGTTCTTTTTTCTAATCCGGCAGGACTTACACATTTGCCTGAGAAATCAATATCTGCATCATACATGGTTAGACATAAGTCAACAAAGCATCTTTGTAGTGCCTGAGTTTCATTAGGAGCTAAGGTAAGATAGGCTCTTGTAAGTTGTTCATTAGGATTTTTATAATGAGAACTGGATTTATTAAAATAAAAGAGGTGGTCTCTTCCGGCATTGGTATCTCCTTGAAAATGAAAACCATCTGTGCCTGATTGCCTATCAATTCCAAAAGTAAGTCTGTTATCACCACCATTAAGCCTAGCTTGTAGTTGTTGTTTTACATAATCAGAATAATCCTGTCTGGCTATTTTTCCTGCGTCAACTATCCTTTTGGCTTCTTCTGCGGAAGCAGGACGTTGATACCCCTGTCTTGTTATTAAATCTTCATATACTTTTGCAACCGCCTTCCCCGCAAGTGTAGGGGTATCGTTCTCACCAAACATATTCGTTACAACTGGCGTAATCAGCTCGTTGGGTTTTGGCGGATTTTGTTCATTTAATTGAAATGTATTTCCAATTTGTTCAAAGTCCATTATTTGGCTAGCAGTTCTTGCTTCTGTTGGGGTTGTGAGCGTTGTTGCTTGATTTTCTTGTTTCGTTTGCGTGGCATCTGTGCTATTAGCTGATTCTATAATAGTTGTTATACCAAGGTACGCGCCTTGTCCATCAACTCTTGGCATTACTGTTGCTTTATAATCAGTTCCTTGGGCGTGTTTATGACTTGCTAAACGACCTTCATATAGATCCGCATTTAACGCTAGTGGTTGTCCCTGGAGCGTAAGCCATTCGGGTTGACCATTTTGGCCCATCCTAACATACATAATTAAATCCTCAGAGATAGATGCTTCCTGCGGGTTTTCATAAGTCATACGAAAACGTTTTGGCTCGTATCCTCTTGTATCAATTAGTATTTCCTCAAATCCAGAACGTTTTCCCTCTTCTCCTTGCTCCGACCTCATTTCTATATTGCGAACTTCTTCTACCCGTTGCCTGTTATATGCCTGTCCTTCCGGTGGTTGTAAATCACCTCTGATTCTTTGAGATTTTTCAATGCGTATTTTTGCTTGCTGAAATGCTTGAGTTTCTAAACTTTGCCTTGGTAATTCCTGAATTGCTGCGTCCGCCATATTTGCTTCTTATAGAATAACATAAGGGAATGTATTTTTGCACAGTTTATATTTATTTATACAACAGACGATTAAAATTGGTTTATTACATTCAGAGCAAACCTTAAAGAAGCACAGGCGAATGTTGTAAAAGATAAGAAAGTCTTGTCTTGTCAATTAAATTCACCATTCAATAAGTTTGTGAAAAATGCTGAGCTCCTATACAGCCTCGCTGAAACAATTATCTCACACCGGAATTATAAAATACTTGATGAGCGGTTGCTCCGATTGGAGGAAGAGTATAGCAACACTAGTTTTAACCTCTTCGAGCTGCTGCTTCTGCTGCTTCTATCTCAGCTCTCAAAAATTCGATATGTCTTGGAACATATTGTTTATGCTTACCGATTGCGTACCAAACTTCCGGAAGCGCTTCTCCAAACTCCGCTGCAACTCTCTCCACAGTTGAACGTGGAGCGTTCAGTTTGACATTTTGACCTTTCCAATGAACTCTATTTTCTAACTCTGCCGTTTCAAAAGCTCTTCCGTCAAATCTTACTCCAGTCTCAGGAAACATAAATATTTGTGCGTCTCCTGTAAGTTTGCCTTCATATACATCAGGTCTGAAAAACATTTCCATAAATCGAAGATATTCGCCGCCTTCAACTGGTGACGCTTCTCGCCATTGCCATCTGTAGGTATTTTCATCTTGTACTAGCTTCAAGGGACTTTTGGGTTCTTCACCTGCCCGCGCCTCTGATTCTTTTCCGAATGTGTTTACAGTGAATTCGCCTGCTGCATCATGTAAAGCAGAGAACCATCTGGATAATAGAAGTTCTTCAGGAGATGGAAGAACTAATCTTCTTTCAGCTTCAGGAACTGCTTGTTCCTCGTCGCCTGTTGTGCGTTCATGATTTGCCATAATTCTTCACCTCATTTACTGGACAGTTTGATATATTTTGTATTATTATACTATAACCTTGCAAGTTCTGTGGCGAGGCTGTCCCGCCTTTCAGGCGGAAGAGCACAGGCGGACATATTTTATTGGACTAATTGCATACCCATTCCAAAATCAATACTTCCATTTGCGGTTAGGGAAGTAGGCTCAATTAGTATTTCATGTTGTCTTATGCTTTTGGGGACACTTGGGTTACTAGGATTAGTTCCTTTTAAATAACATTCTCCTTTAATTGCATCTTCTGACATAGATCGTTGGACAAGTTGGTCGTATGGAACTTCCCAACCTGGATTATCTGAATTAGGAGTTAGTCTGTTTCTCATTAGTATTGCCTGTCGTTCAGTTCCTGAAAGTGCTGATATTGGTAAATCTAAAACAGCAATAGTTGGTTTATTTATAAACCTTTTGCGTTCAAGCCAGTAAAATACCTCTTGCGGGGTAGCAAATACAGGTAATCCTGGGACTCGTGTGCCATAAATTTCATTAATTCGGTAAGGAGAAAACTGCGCAAAGGATAGGTTAGTCTCAAATATTCCATACTGCCTAATCCTTTCTGGGTCAGTTCCTTCAAACATCCACTCGCCATTTACATTTTTACCAGCACCGGTAATGGCTCTATAAAGTTGTATTCTAGGTTCATCTCCAGCCCTTTCTTTTCTGGTTGTTAAGATAAGTTCACGCAGTTGCGCTGCCTGCGTTTGTCTATTTGTTGCTGATGTCGCATCCAACTGAAATGGTCTATATTCTGCGCTTTGGTCTGTCATATTGTTTCAAAATTAGAATAGCATAATTTTGAGACTATGCATAATATGCTGAATTGTTGTCTGGTCGGGGTGCTGGGAATTGAACCCAGTGGCTCTTCGTCCCGAACGAAGCGTGATACCGGTTCACTACACCCCGTGCGTTCCCGAGAGGAGTCGGACCCCCATTGGCCCCTTAGGACGGGGCTGTTCTATCCGTTGAACTACGGGAACACATTTGTATTTTAGCACACAAGAAGCTAAAATGAAAAAATGACCAAGAGGGAAATTATCAAATTCTTAATTCTTCGTTCGATTGGCAATTTTTTGGTTTTGTTCGCCCTGTTTGGCGTGGGCGCTACTTTTGGCCCAACCCTTTACTACGAAGCCCTTTTTAGGCTAAGTCAGGCAAGAGGCGTTCATTATACGGTAGAACAGCCCGCGGTAAGGTCTTCCTTGGGACAGGTTCTAAAAAGCCGTGGGACAGCGCCGAAATTAGATCTGGCAGATGTCTTATCCGGCAACAAAGAGCAGGTTTTGACACCGATTGATACACAGTTTGATATTTTGATACCAAAAATCGGCGCCAACGCCCGCGTTTTTCCCAATGTTGATCCTAGCAATTCACATATCTTTCTGCCAATTTTACAAAAAGGCGTTGCCCAGGCCGCGGGAAGCGTTTTTCCCGGCATGAATGGCAATATTTATCTTTTTGCCCATTCCACGGATAATTTTTGGGATGTGGGACGGTATAATGCCGTTTTCTACCTCATTAAGGATTTGGTGCCGGGAGACGGCATTGTTATATTCTTCGAAAATCAGCGGTACGACTACACGGTAACAGGATCGCGCATTGTTGATCCTTCTAATGTTTCTTATCTTCTGGACAGTCAAAAGCAGAATAGACAGCAGTTGATTCTCCAGACCTGCTGGCCGCCCGGAACCACCTGGAAGAGGCTCCTGGTTTTTGCCAGTCCTAAATAAATTCCAATCTACTTTAGACCTATTGTATAGAGGTTCGGGCTGGTGTTCGAGTTGCCGAGATTTGTCAGTATAACAATCTTTGATCCGTCCGGCCAGGGGAAAACGAAGCTGTCAATAAAAGGACCGGCGTAGATTGTTGTCATGTTTGTGCCGTCGTAATCCATAATGTTTATCGCGCCCTTTTCCACATAAATGAGATGTCTTGAGTCCGTAAACCACATCAGGTGAGGGTTTGGGCTAATGTTTGGTATCTTAAAGTTTTTATCCTCCTTCATGTCATATACATAGATGGAGCCTTTTTGGATTTGCCGCTCCTGCGGGGTTGGATCCGTTCCTATGAGAGGGGGGGTGATAACAGGAGGAAGATTCGCGGAGCGGCTGGCTTGGTAAAGAATCTTTGTTTCGTCAGGCGACCACTGCATGATACGAAAGTCGCTTAAGATAATATGTTTTAGATCCTTTGGCAGTGTGCTTATTCTGGAGTTATTTTTCTCTTCCTTTTCTTTTTTCCAGCGGTTTATGGTTGTGTCAAGGGTTGCCGTTATGTCCTGGGGCGTTTGGTTGAATTCATTGGCGTTCAGAAGATAGGTGGTTGGATTGTTTGACGCGGAAATAGTGGCCAGAAGCTGGGATCCGTCGGGCGACCAGGTAAGACTCGCTTTCGAGAAAAAGTCGGTTGTGTCGTTGACTATCTGCGTTGAGGCGCTTTGGAGAGTGAGAATAGGGCGGCTGGTCATATCCAATATATAAATGCCGTTTTTTGCCGCGGACTGGGAAGCAACAGTATAGGCGATGCGGGTGCCGGAGGGATCAAGCGTTGGCGTTTGGACGCCAATCGAGGTTATGCTTTCGAGCTTTGGCGCTATGGGAAAAAGACGGGCCTGCGCCTTTGCCACAACCTCTTTTTGGATCTTAATTTTTTTCTTCCAGGAAAAATAGCCTTCTTTGGCAATGCGCACCTTATATTCTCCCGGCAGGAGGTTAATGGTATTGTTGGTCGCGGTTGTCAGGTGCCCGTCTATAAAAACCTGGGCTCCGTCCGGGGTGCTTGTGGCAACCAGCATGCCGGTTGAGGATAATTCAATCTTTCCCTGATTCAAACCGAATCTGTACCCTTCCGCGTAGAGAACAGCTATTATGCTTGCCGTAAGTAAAAAAACCATGACGGAAAATGTAATTATCAGCTGTTTTTTCATAGGCTTATTATATCTGTCTAAAATAACACTTGCAAGAGATTAAAACGGGACATATAATAAAACTTATCAAGGCTGGGTGGCATTTTGATACATTAAGTAGGTAGTTTGATTATGTTATCTAAAAGAGTAGGCATAGATCTTGGCACAGCCAATACCCTTGTTTATCTGGCCGGGGAAGGCATAGTTTTAGATGAGCCGACTGTTGTGGCTGTAACCGCGGAGGAAAACAGGGTTGTGGCGGTTGGCAGAGAAGCAAAGGAAATGCTTGGGAGAACCCCGGGCAATATCGCGGCGATGAGGCCTTTAAGAGACGGCGTGATCGCGGACTACACAATTACCAAGGCTATGCTTTCCTATTTCATAGACAAGTCCTGCGGCAAATCGAGATTTTTTAAGCCCGAGGTTATGATCTGCATTCCCTCAGGCGTAACCCAGGTTGAGAGACGGGCTGTTTTGGACGCGACAATGAGCGCCGGGGCGAAGATTGCCTATCTGATAGAAGAGTCATTGGCGGCCGCGATCGGGGCAAAAATTCCCATCGCCCAGGCGGCCGGGCATATGATCGTTGACATAGGCGGAGGATCAACGGAATGCGCGGTGATTTCCCTAGGCGGAGTGGTTGTTCATAATTCGGTCAGGGTTGCCGGCAACAGAATAGACGAGGCTATTGCCCAATACACCAAGAAAAAGTTTAACCTTTTGATTGGCGAGCGGACGGCCGAGGAAATAAAAATCGGCATAGGCAATGCCTTACTGCCTTTGGAAAAAAAGAAATCGGAGCCGGACCGAAAAATGGAAATAAGGGGCAGAGACAGTGTTTCCGGGCTTCCCAGGACAATCGAGCTTTTGGAGTCCCAAATAAGCGAGGCTATCAGACCGGTTCTCATGGATATTGTTCAGGGAGTAAAGGGTGTTTTGGAACAGACCCCGCCTGAGCTGGCAAGCGACATTATAGATAAGGGTGTGGTTATGTCGGGCGGAACTTCGCTCTTGTTCAATTTTGATAAATTAATGACCCAGGCAACAGGCGTGCCGTGTCATGTGGCAGAGGATTCGCTACTGTGCGTTGTCAGGGGAACAGGGGTGGCGCTTGAGAACATAGAGCTTTATAAAAGAAGTATCAGCAAGAAGTAGATTAGCGACTCTTAATTAAATTTTAAAATAAAAATTTCAAATTAAAAATTAGAGCGATGAGTCCTATAATTAGTTTTAGCGATATTTTAAGGTTATAAAATTTCACAAAAAACAATAAAAATTGTATCCTGTAACATAAATTGACCGCGCCGCAACAAAAAATTAAAAACGAAAGACAAATCTTAAAATAATATTGCTGTATCAATCAAAAATAAAATTGAGCCAGTGTACAACAAAAATGATCAATAGGCATATTTTAAATCTTATATTATTAAATTTGATAGACTTATAATTATCAATTAGTTATGGTGAAAACTGAAATTTTGGGGGTTAGTATAACAAATGAAACAGAAGACAATATCCTAGAGTATGTACTTAAAACCCTACGAAACAGGGGGGAAAACTACTACATTGTTACCCCAAACCCGGAGATAATAGTCTATTCCAAAAAAGATAAGCAGTTTAAAACTATCATCAATCAGGCACGATTAGCCCTTTGCGACGGGACGGGTGTATTGCTGGCCGGTTTGGTTCTCGGCAAAAAAATAAAACAGAGGATAACCGGTGTTGATTTTATGGTTAATTTGTGCAAAAGGGTTTCCGAAGAAAATATTCAACACGCGAGAAAGCCTATAACGGTGGGATTTTTGGGGGCAGGACCAAAAATAGCAGAAAGGACTGCCGAGTGCTTAGAATCAAAATACCCAGGCGTAAAGATAGTTTTCCTCGCTGAAGAGTGGGGAGAGGAAGGGTTTATTCGAGCAAGTCAAAGATCAAAAGTCAAAGATCAAAAGTCAAAACCACAACTTAAAAGTAAAAACTCAAGCGAGAAAAAACAACTGTATCCTAAACCCTATACGCTAAATGCTATTGATATTCTTTTTGTTGCTTTTGGTTTTCCCAAACAGGAGATCTGGATGGCAGGGCATATTAATCATCTGCCTGTCAGGGTAATGATCGGGGTAGGCGGGGCGTTTGATTATGTTAGCGGCAATGTTTCCCGCGCCCCCTTTATTGTCAGGCTTTTTGGTTTTGAGTGGCTCTACCGTTTGGTAAGAGAACCGTGGAGAATAAGGCGCCAGTTAGCCATTCTAAAATTCGTCTGCCTAGTTATTAAGGAAAGATTTAGCTGAGGCCTTGGGTTGACAGGCCTTGCCGTGGTTTGTTACTATCTAAATAGATGAGAATCGGCATCATTGGTACCATTTGGTACAACACGCCGCCTAAAGGCTACGGCGGCACAGAAGAGGTTGTCTATAATCTGGTTAATGGCTTGGCTGAGAGGGGGCATGAAGTTTCTTTGTTTGGTCCGTCAACCGCCAATACCCGTGCCAAGCTTTACCCGACCGTTGATAAACCCCTTAGGGAAAAAGGAGTTGATTGGGAGAACGTTTCTTACACCCTTTACCATTTAACCGAGGCCTTTGACCGGGAAAGCGAGTTTGATATTCTGCACATGCATCTTAATAAAGCCCAGGATTATCTGGCCCTGCCTTTGGCGTTTAGGTCAAAGGTTCCGGTTGTTTTTACCTTTCATTTTAAACTGCCGACCCCGGATTACAAGCCCGACCGATACCGCCTCTTGCAAAAATACCGCAAACTTCCCTTTATCAGCATTTCCAATTCGCAAAGAGGAGGCAGGGACTGGAATTTTACAGCCACTGTCTATAACGGTTTGAATATTGATGATTTTCCCTTTTGCGAAAAAGCGGAAGATTATTTTGTTTGGATCGGCAAGGTGAATCCGGCCAAAGGCACTAAGGAGGCAATCATGGCCGCCAAAAAAGCAGGGGTAAAGCTTTATCTAATGGGCGTAGTGGATACGGGAGTGCCAGAGCTTTTGTCGTATTATCAAGAAGAGGTTAAGCCTTTAGTTGACAATAAAAATATCATCTGGGTGGGAGAGGTGGGAATAAAGGAAAAGGCGAAAATCTTAGGCGGGGCAAAGGCCTTTTTAAACCCGATCGCCTGGGAAGAGCCTTTTGGTCTGGTAATGACCCAGTCCCAGGCAGTGGGTACTCCTGTCATCTCCTTTAACAGGGGTTCCGCGCCCGAATTAATTATCAACGGCAAAACCGGTTTTCTGGTTAATGATCTCGGGGAAATGGCGGATAAGATTGCCCGGGTTGATAGCCTCTCCCGTTTCAGCTGCCGGAAAAACGTTGAAGAACATTTTACGATTGAAAAAATGGTTTCGGGCTATGAGGGCGCTTACAGAGATCTTATAAACAAATTTCAATAAAAAAACCATTCACCCGCTTTCCTATTTCCCATATATGATAAAATACTTTTATGCTTTCCTATTTTGATCTTAAGGATTTTGCCAAAGAGAATAAAGTCAATATGATTATGGCCTCCGACGGATCGCCCCGGATAAGCTATCAAGATAATGGAGAGATAAAGCAGTCTTCAATTGCCGGCGGGGTCTCTCTTACGCTTGAGCCGATTGCCAAGGCCTTTTCCGCCCTCTATATCACCCGCGCCAGGACAGAGGAAGACAGAAAGACGGCGGGCAAAAAGATTTCTATTACAAGTACCGACGGCGCCTATTTTCTGGAACGGCTTAACCTTTTGGAAGAGGAAACAGACAATTATTATAACGGTTTTGCCAATCAAACCCTTTGGCCTTTGTGCCACATTGCCTTTGAACAGCCGATTTTTGAAAATCGCTGGTACGAGGACTTTAAAAAAGTAAATCAGAAATTTGCCAAAAGCATTTCCGAGCGGGCAAAGGAGGGGAGTTTTATCTGGGTTAATGACTATCAGCTGTCCCTGGTGCCTTCGTTTCTAAAAAAACCCAAAAACTCCACTCTGGCTTTTTTTTGGCATATCCCCTGGCCGACCTGGGAGATATTCCGCATTCTGCCCCAGAAGCTCGATATTCTGGAGAGTTTGTTAAACTGTGATTTTCTTGGTTTTCACCGGGGATATCAGGTCAACAATTTTTTCAATTGCCTGGATCGTGAACTGCCGGTTAGAATAGACCACGAAACCAACACGGTTTACTATAAGGATAAAAAAACAGTGGTTAAGAATCTGCCGCTGGGGATAGATATTGACGTTATCAACTCACTGGTTAAAAAAGAGGAAGAGCGTCCATGGATGTTTGGGATTATTAAAAAGATTCTGGGCGAAGATAGTCCAAAGGACAGCAGCTCGGAGGATCCTTTGCGGGTAATTTTCGACAGGTTCAAGGTGATTATCGGGGTGGACCGCCTGGACTACACCAAGGGCCTAAGCCTGCGCTTATTGGCTTTGGAAAAGTTTTTCCTCCAAAATCCCAAGTATCAAAACAAGGTGGTTTATATTTCAATTATTTCCCCCTCCAGAGAGAAAATACCCGCCTACATGGTCTTAAAACAGGAGATTACGGCCCTGACGGATAGAATAAACACGGCTTTGGGAAACGGCAGGTGGAAACCTGTTTATCTAATTTATAAAACCTTCAGAAGGGAAGATATTGTTAATTTCTATCGGCAGTCGGATCTTTGTTTGGTAACCCCTAGAGACGACGGCATGAATTTAGTCTCAAAAGAGTTTGTGGTTGCCTCAAGCTCTTCCCGTAACCCCGGCATGCTGGTTCTTTCCCGATTCGCCGGCTCCGCCATAGATTTAACCGAGGCCTTAATTGTTAATCCTTATGATTTGGATGAAATGGTTAGGGCAATTAAGGAAGGTTTGGAGATGGGCTCAAAAGACAAGAAGGAAAGGCTGGGGAGAATGGTTCAGGTTCTCTCCGAAAGAAATATCTATCAATGGGCGCAGGATTTTGTAAAGACAGCCCTTTTTGCCAAAGTAAATAATCATGTTTTGCTATGAGCGATTTTAGGTTTTTGGAGAATCCTCTTACTAAAAATTGGGTTATTCTGGCGCCCCGGCGGGCAAAACGGCCCAATGCTGCATTGGGGAGAGAGCCTGTTTGTCCTTTTTGTCCGGGAAGAGAAGGAGATGAGGAAGAGTTGTACAGGGTTCCAAATTCGGAAAACTCGGTAAACCAGAGTATCAGACGCTCAGATAAAAAGGAAGCAGATTGGCTCGTTAGAGTAGTTCCTAACAAATATCCCTTTGCCTCAATTCACGAGATTATCATTCATTCCCCCAATCACCATAAGAACTTTGGCGATTTATCCCTTGGGCAGACGGAATTAATTTTTCAAACCTACAGGCAAAGATATAATACGCATAAAGATAAGGGCCAGGTTTATATCTTTCACAATCACGGCGGGGGAGGCGGGGAGAGCCTGCCCCATCCCCACAGTCAATTGACTGTTGTTCCCAAAGAAGTCAAAATGGATATGCCTCGCTTGTATCCTTACTTATCATTTGGATATACTTTGAAACCTTTTGATCTTAGGTCAAAAAAGGGGGGAGTGGAGAAAGAGTTGATGGTTGAAAACAGCAGATTTTATCTTTTCTGTCCGCAAACCTCTCAATGGCCCGATGAGGTTTGGGTTTCTCCAAAAAAGCGCGGACTTACCTTTGGGGAGATAACAGACGGGCAGATAACAGATCTTGTTGCTATTCTCCTGCGGTTAGTTAAGATCATGGATCTTCGGCACGGACATGAATTTCCCTTTAATTTCTATATTTATCCGGGCAAAGACTGGTATCTTCGTCTTATTCCAAGGGTTAAAATGCTGGGAGGCTTTGAGATCGGCACCGGTATCTTTGTCAACACCCAGGATCCCAACGAAACCATTGCCTTTATCAAGGAACATTTCGAAAATCCGGATATTGAAAAGATTAAAAGGGAACAGCAGGCGGACTACGAGAAAAGGGTCTAAAACGATCTTTTTGATAAGCCATCACCATCACCATCAAGTGCCTGATGGTGGCATAAAAGACTCCCAATGGTGATGGTGATTTGGTCGTCAAATCAAGCTAATTACCATCGCCATCCATCAATGGTACCATCAATGGCGAGGCTGATGGAAAGACAAATACAGGAAGAAAGCTGGAGATATATTTTACGGTTAGAAATAAGAAAATACGAGTGATTGCTTCATGGGACATGAGTAGACGAGCAAGAGCGGTATACCTGTCACAAGAAGAACAGAAATAGAAAGAAGGTGAGAAAACATGAGAGAGCTTAAACAATTGCCGGATTTCAAAAACGAAGATGAAGAGCGGGAGTTTTGGGCAAATCATAATTTACTTGATTACTTTGACATAAACAAAGCAATTGTCAATCCTATGTTTCCAAATCTTAAACCATCAACCAGAAGCATTACTCTTCGCTTGCCGGAATGGCTTTTTGGCTCATTAAAGACAATTGCCAATAAACGGGATGTGCCGTATCAGTCGCTAATGAAGATGTTTTTGGCCGAAAAGGTCAAAGAAGAAACCGCGACATAAAATTAAATTGTATATTAGAAAACAATATACCCTTGACAAATCCCAAAATTAGTACTAATATTGGGAATATGATCCCAAGATCAATAGAAGATTTGGTACTATCGAGCCTAACTGCCTCGCGTAAGTTAATCCTGGTTCTGGGAGCGCGTCAAGTGGGGAAAACCACCCTCATTAAAGATATCGGCAGCGCATTAGAAGGAGAAGGAAGGAAGGTTTTATATCTTAACTGCGATTTGAGCGAGGATATTACCGCGATCAATACCGCTTCAAAGGCAGTTTTAGAGAGGTTGCTCGTGCTGCCAAAGGCGGACGTTTTACTTATTGACGAGGCTCAGAGACTTGATAATCCGGGACTCAGCTTAAAAATCATCCACGATAATTTTCCACAGGTGCGAGTTTTAGCTACCGGTTCTTCGAGTTTTGATCTAAAAAATAAATTAAGCGATCCCCTAACCGGTCGGTATTTGGATTTCACTTTATATCCGTTTTCCTTTACGGAGGTTTTGGGTTTAACCGGTTCCGCAAACGAGATTCTCTTAAAAAATCGGGCTAATGAACTTTTGCCCCACGCAGTGTTGTACGGACTGTATCCGGAGGTATATCTGGAAACTAATATTGGCCAAAAACAAATACTGCTCGGCAAACTCGTTGAGAGCTATTTATTTAAAGATATTCTAACTTTTCAGAGAGTTAAAAACGCGCAAGCAATTAAAGATTTAACAAAAGCATTAGCGTATCAGATTGGTTCCGAGGTAAATGAAAATGAGCTTTCCCGGAGACTCAAAATAGATCGTAAAACTGTAGTAAGCTACTTGGATGTTTTGGAAAAAGCCTACGTCATTGTCAGTGCCCACCCCTATTCTAAAAACCCAAGACGCGAGATAGGCAAAAACTATAAAATTTACTTTGTTGATTTAGGTATTAGGAATGCCTTAATCGGCGACTTTAATCCCATTACGCTTAGAGCTGATCTGGGTGCCGTGTGGGAGAATTTTCTTTTTATGGAGAGAAGAAAGTTATTTGCCAACTCTCAAAAAAGCCTCACCTCATATTTCTGGAGAAGCTATTCAGGTTCAGAGGTTGATTACATTGAAAAAATTTCAAACAAAGATATTCAAGCGTTTGAATTTAAATATAGAGGGGCGTCATTAAGCAAAGGGGCGGGCTCGTTTATTAGTCAATACAATACAGAGGTAAAATTAGTTAACAAGGAGAATTATCTAGGGTTTCTCCAAGCCGCATAGAACTTTACCTGAAAGGTAGAACAGCTTCGCCGCCTTGGGTTTTTAAGCTGTAAGATTCCTTTTCTCATTGCGTCAATTTTTGCGGCAACATCTCGGATTGCCCCCCGTGTATTGGTTGGTTTGACAATGATATATACAAGTGTTATACTTCCGTTATATGAACACAGCATCAGTACTTTTTAGAACAGAACCGGAAATAAAAACAAAGGCTCAAAAAATCGCAAATGAGCTCGGCATTAGCCTGAGCGTCGTGTTGAATGGGTTTTTAAGAGAGTTTGTAAAAACAAAAACAGTAACATTTACTACCGAAGAACTTACTCCGTACGCAAAAGAGGGAATTAAAAAGGCAAAAAAGAGTTTTATCAAACAAAAACATAATCGTCTATATCCTCCGGTTGGCACTTGACAGTTTTACCCTTTTACTATAAACTATCACTTGATGGTTCATGGTAATCCGCCAAGCCATATTGAAATAATTAAAGAATATGCCTAGTTTAAAAAAAGTAAAAAGTGAGGCATGGATTTATTACAATAAGTGGCGTAAAGAGAAAACTCACGCGCCTGCTTTCAAAAGTGAGGTTAGAGTTTCATTGATGGGCTGGAGACATATATCGGGAGCCGCAGGGTATAAGAAACGACCGTTGCATGACACTTATAGAAGATTAAAATTGCTTCCTTACGCTAAAGAGATTATTGAAAAATCAACGACCATACAAAATATTACAACAAAGGGCAAGAGAACATTTTACGCTTTAGAAGCTATGATAATGGTTAAAGAGGATAGAAAAGAAGATTTGCGAAAGGTAAGAGTTATTCTTGTTGAGGATGCAAAAGGAAATAAAATTTTTTACTCAGTGATGGATAAAAAACAGAAGGGGAAAAAGATGCAAAAAAGTGGAACGCCTCACGCTTAGGTTTTTAACTTTAGCGTCATGGAGAGTGAAAACTCTCTCGTTCCACGAGAGATATTATAACAAGCGATATATAGTTTGTCAATTCTAAAAAAAAGAGTTTTATTATGGATGAGGCATTTGAAAAACTAACAAAGAAAAAAAAGGAACTGGATACATATAGACCTCTGCCGCCGGAGCTGGTAAAAAATCTTGAAGAATGGTTGGATGTTGAGCTGACGTATACCTCAAACGCCATCGAAGGCAACACACTAACGCGTCTGGAAACAGCCTTAGTTATCGAAAAAGGCATTACGGTTGAGGGAAAGAGTCTGCGGGAGCACTTAGAGGCAATAAATCATAAAAAGGCATTGGAAGAAATTAGAGAACTCGCCAAAAAAGGACATCGGTTTTTAGAAGAACGGGACATTTTGAATATCCACGCTCTTATCCTTAAAGGGATAGATGATGAATGGGCGGGGAGATACAGGCAGGTGCCCGTTCGGATTTCCGGCTCGGATCTCGTTTTGCCAAACTGCGTGAAAGTACCAAGTCTTATGAAGGATTTTACGCGATGGCTTACAACAATTGCCGGCGAGCATCCTGTCAAGATTGCCGCCGACGCTCATTATAAACTGGTTTCTATTCATCCATGGGTTGATGGTAACGGGAGAACCTCACGGCTTTTAATGGACTTGATACTTATTCAGGCAGGCTTTCCGCCGGCCATCATCCAAAAAGAAGAACGAAGACTTTATTTCAACAGTCTTAAGGAAGCACAGATGGCAGGGGGCATTCAAAAATTTTATGATTTGATGATCCAAGCGGAAGCCAGAGCGCTTGATATTTATCTTAACGCCGCGAAAGGAGAACTCGCGCCCATAGGATTAAAAGAAGAAAAATTACTTAAAATAGGACAGCTGGCGAAAACAGCCGGTATTTCCGCGTCGGCACTGCGATTCTATGTTGGGCGGGGGCTTATAGCACCGGAAGCGCATAGCGAAGGCGGATTTATGCTTTTTAAGCAAGGCATCGCGGAAAAAATAAAAAAGATTAAAAAACTGCAAAGAGAAGAGCGGCTAAGCATAAACGCGATAAGAAAAAGTTTAGAGGGCAGCTGAGCTCGGAACGCTTCAGGGATAGATTTGGTAGATTTCCACCCTGTCTTCCTTTACCAATAAAATGCCTTTCTCAAGAGGGAAACGCACTATTTCTTTTTTCCCTCCCAATTTTTCAAGTTCCAGGAATTGAGAGATAACAGCTACAAAATTGGCGTGATAAGGATAAATATCAAACTCGCCTTTTTCGTTGTAAGAGCTGACGCGCCGGATGAGACCCTCAAACAGGAGCGACTGTTTCTTTCTGATAACAACCGTAATCGCCGGCTCAGGCATTGATTCCTCCAATCATAAAAAAATCCTGCGGATCTGAATGGTCGTACTTGCCGCTTATTATATCTTCCACATCCTCAATCGTTTTATCCAGTTTAACCGTTACCCCTTTTTTCCCGGATTGTTTCTCGGTAACAAAAAAGGGCTGGGTCATATAATTCTGGATCAAAAGCGCCCGATGATAGATAGTTCGGTTCTCAGGCGACAGCTCCGATTCGCCGACAAGGGCCACCATCCGCTCCAGGTCTCTTGCCCTTTTTAATAATTGCAGGGTTTTAATAGTGGCTACGTAGTGTTTCAGACTTACGATTTCCAAGGATATCATGGAAGAGGTGGTGGCCAGTAGGTCAATGGCGGGCAGCCGCCCCTGCTGGTAGACATCGCGCGATAGCGTGATAACCGAATCAAGAAACGGGTAAATTGCCTGAACACCGCTGTCCAAAAGGTCATCCGAGGGAACATAGATTGCCTCAATGGTTGATACCGCCGCTTTTTCCGAGGCTGTCAGCCGTTCATGAAAAGCGGCCATTTCGGAAACTAAGGTCGGCTGATAGCCGTCTTCGGAAGGAAGGCGTTTGGTTAAGGTGGAAAGTTCCATGCCGGCCTGGGCGAATCGGAAGATGTTGTCTACAAAGAACAAAACATCGTTTCTCTTTTCGTCCCGGAAGTATTCGGCGATAGCAACCGCCGCCATGCTGGTTAAGAAACGGATCGAGGCGTTTTCGCCCATGGTGCCGTAGACCAGGCTAACCTTAGGCAGAACGCCCCGCTCCGAGAGCTCCTGATACAGCTCCTGGCCTTCTCTAACCCTCTCTCCCACGCCGGCGAAAACCGAGATCGGATTATGCCTTTTGCCGTGTTTGGTTAAAATGATATTATGCAGGATTTCGGAGAGAAGAATCGTTTTTCCCACGCCCGCCCCGCCAAAAAGGCCGATTTTTCCGCCTTTGGTAAGCGGGGCAAAAAAGTCTATCGCCTTAATCCCTGTCTGCCAAATTTCCTTCTTGATCGCTATTCTCTCGTAAGAGGGAAGAGAGTGGTTTAATATCGGTTTCCTTTTGCCTGCTGTCAAGGGACCTTTATTATCAATCGGTTCGCCGAACAAATTAATTACCCGTCCCAGCACCCCGTCTCCCACCGGGACAGAGAGCGGATCGCTTGATAGATATACCTCCATGCCTAAGACAAGCTCCTGTTGCCCCCTAAGGATTATGCAGGAGTAGGTACTGTCCTTGGCCGAGGCATAGACCTGCAGTATAATCGAGCCGTTTTTAGCCGTTAAGACACTGTTTATCTGGGGCGATTGATTGGAAAAAGACACCTCCGCCGTGTCCCCGATAATTTTTTCGACAATGCCCGAAACTCTTTTCATCTCCTGTCTAACCTCCTCATGACGCTTACGATCATGGAACTTTGCTTTTTTTCCAGAAGGCGCTTTCTCGCCTTGTATTTTTCCTCCCTGAGGGTCGCGAGCAGATGATTGGTTTTCTCGATGGCCTGATCAAGATGCATCAGCCTTGAGGCGAGCCGGGCAAGGCCGGCTTCCAGAATCATCTGCTCAATCACCTGAGAGAGAATCTCTTTGGTAAAAAGCTCCGAAACAGGGTAAAGCGATGGCTCGTAGAGATATTTCATCCGTCTTTTTGCCAGGGCTTTTAAATCCTCCTCTTCCTGGGGGAACATCTTTCCCGACACCTCGCCGATATCCGGGGTCTGAATAACGATATTCTTAAACTTACCGTAGAACACATGGATTTGATGAAAGGAGGCAACGGTTTCCAAAAGCTGAGAGGTCGGTGTTTCTATCTCCTCGTTTGGGTAAGGAATGGCGGTAAATCTGATGCCTTTGGCGTATTCTTTCATAAATTCTTCTCCCACAGCCCCCAGAACAAAATTTTCCGTCTTATGGGTTTTTATGTATTGCAGAAACAGACGGAAGGTTTCCTCGACAATATTTCCGTATAATCTTTTATTGGCCGCGATCAAAAGCGCGGCCTCGCGCGGCCTTTCCGCTTTCAGAACGGATTGGAAATCACTTCCCACCTCAAGGGACAGCCGCGCCAGCCCGTCATGGTAATCTCTTGCATCAACAATTTTTCCTTTTACCAGGCGTATTTTACGGGCGGCAATATCCTCGTAAATGTCAATCAGGATCCTAAACTCGGCAACGTCCTTTGTCCTTTCGATAATAGTTTTTAGGCTGTTCATGTAAATTCGGGAAATCCTTCTTGCGCCAGTTTCCTAAACTCCTTAAACGTTGAGGCTGTCTCCATGAGCCGATTAAGTTTTTCCCTAAAACCGCTTTTTGTCTCGTAATTTTTTACCAAGGAAAGCCGTGTTTTTTCCAGGTCAATTTTGTCAATTTTTCCAAGCCAAATGAGGGAGGCTATCATTATTTGGACAGGAACAGGGACACTGATATAGCCTATCTGGTTAAAAAAACGCGTCAGATTTTGTCCCCGCGAAATCATCTCCCGAATGTCCGAAGACAGCTCCGTTTGAAACCGCATAAACCGGCGGGCGTACTCATACTGTTTTAATAAACGCAGAAGTTCGTAACCGGTATCTCTTAGCAGGTCCGATTGGGTTTGGCGCCCCACCCGGGTTACCGAGAGAAAGATATTGATTGGAGGCCGTCTTCCGGCAAAGTACTGCTCTGCGTCAAAGTAGATGTGGCCGTCGGTCATGGACATGAGGTTTGTTTGGATATAACCGGTAAGGTCTCCTCCGGTGCTTTCGGCTACAGGCAGACAGGTTAAGGTTACCTGATTGCCGTTAATCAGAAACGATCCTGCCCTTTCCATGAGCTTTGACTGGACATGAAAAATGTCTCCCGGATAGCTTTCGCGCCCTGGAAGGCTGTTGGCCAAAAGGGCGATTTCCCGATAGTATTTGGCGTGCATAGTTAAATCATCGAGTATCAATAGGCTGTCCCGTCCCATGTCCCGGAAATACTCGGCAATGGCCATGGCCGTGTAGGGCGCCAGATAGACCTCGCCCGGACTGGCGTATGAGTCGGCCGCGACAATAATGCAGTTGTCCATTACGCCTTTTTTAAGCAAAAAGGCATCGGTTTCCTTTATGGCGTTTTTCCGTTTGCCAATGGCGGCGTAAATACACACGGTGCCGCGTTTTGCCTGAGAAAGCATAGTCGAAAGGAGAAAATGGGTTTTGCCCGACTGCCTGTCTCCGATAACAAGCTCTCTCTGACCAAATCCCAAAGGGAGCAAAAGGTCAACAACGGAAATGCCTGTTTCCAAAAAGCTGGAGATGCGCGACCTTTGTCCAATGCCCAAAGGGGGAGCTTCGATTGCCCGTTTTTCCGGAACAAAACTTTTCTGCCGTCTGGTGGTGAGGGAATGTCCCAGGGTATTAATCATGTGTCCCAAGAGCCCCTCTCCTGCTGAAATACTTAAGGGTACACCGGTTCGGGCCGCTTTTGTTTTTGACTTAAGGGGGGATCGGGACAAGGCCAAAACCCAGGCTCCGTCTCGGTCAAGGGCCATAACCTGTCCGTGGGTTTCGTTTTCAAAGGTTACGCCTTCGCCAATCTTGGCTCCGCTAAGTCCGGAAATTCGTATCAGAAACTCGTTTGTTTGGGTAATTTCTCCCACTTCTCCTATTTTTTCGATGCAGTAAGCAAATGAATGTACCATTTTTATATAGTTAAGATGACATAGGCCAGGAACAGCCCGGCCACAATCATAACAACAGTCAAGCCCACGTTAAAAGCAATGCCAATACTTATCACCCTAGCTTTATAGGGATTTCGGCCCAAGGCCTCGATGCCTGTCTTGCCGAATCTTCCGAAATACAAAAAACCAAAGATAAACGAGGCCGCGGTAACCGCCACAGCCAACAGGTAGCGCATTGAGGTCAGAGGACTTAAAAAAGGCGAGGAAACAGCGGTTTTTAAATAATTTAAAAGATTAATTCCGCGCTCATTGGAGACAGCCGTGTTATAGCCCGGCTTAAGGGCAACTAAAATCATGCCTGTTTGGCTGCCGGTGCCTTTGAACGGTTCAAGAGCCATTCCGATCATATAGCCGTTTTCATCCGCCTTCTGTCCGACTCCCGGAATTTTTGAGCTGGTGATAAAATTTCCTTTATTTATACCTCCGTTAATAGCGGACACCCTCACGTACACCTCGCCCGAAGTGATTACCGGATACAAATTGGCAAAGGCCGTGTTTTTAAAGGAAACAGCCGGGTTTTCTACCACCACTCCGTAGATCGCCGGGTCATAGGCGGTACTGCTTAGAACATAGCCTTTCGGGACAGAAGAAATAATCGAGCCGTTCTCTATATTTTTTCCAAAAATCGGCAGGGAGTTGGCAATGCCGGAGGAGACCTGTCCTTTTGCGGATGGCGGATAAAAAAGGGCGTTTGCCAATAAACAAAAATATAAGAGAGGGAGCAAAAAAGATTTCTTTTTCATACGTTTTTTAATCCCTGGCCCTAATTTTATTGTGGGCTATTTTTAAATTCATGTCAACACCGCAAAAACCGCCCAAACTTGGACAAAACAGCTATTGACAAAGGAATAGCAAGTGTTATTGTAGATATATACCATTATAATAATATATGGACCTGCCCAAATTCTCCAGGATTATAAACATATCCGAAGCGGCCAGACTGCTTGGGATTTCGACCAAAACACTGCGACGGTGGGAACGGGAGGGCAAAATAATTCCTTCAAGGACAGCGGGGGGGCAAAGAAGATACACCCTGAATCAAATTGAGAATTTTAGAAACAGCACCTCAAAAAAAATAAGATACCGGGTTAAAATTAAAAGGATTAAGAGAATAATAAAAGGGAGATTAGGTCTAAGCAGAGGCCTTTTGTTAAGTCCGAAACAGAGGTTTCTTTTTGCCGGGGGATTTTCGCTTATTTTGCTTTTTGCGGCCTCTATCTTTTTTATATCGGGATTTTCTTCGCATCCCAAACCCGCTCTTTTGGCAAAGAAGAATATCCCCCGTCAGGATTCGGCGGTACTTGGCGCTTCGATTATGAACCCGGGCTTTGTTTTTAGCGTTAATGTGCCGGCGGATTTTGGCTCTGATGCCCTGTTTGACAAAAATGTTAATATTAAAGGAGAGCTTACCGCTGCCAATATCATTAACTCCATAAAGCAGGGAACGGGGATAAAGGTTGAGAACGGTCAGAACCCCACGGTTTCCAATACCGGCGTTTTGTCTTTGCAGGGCTCAACAGGCGCGCTTTCTCTAACAGCCGGTTCCGGGATAACAATAAGCGGCCTAACTATCACAAATAGCGGCATTACCGCCTTAACGGCCGGCACAGGCATTTCTGTTTCGGGTTCAACTATTACCAATTCCGACACCGGCTCTTCCCAGGATATTTTTAAAAACATCGCGGTCTCGGGGCAAACCACCATTGCCGCTGGTTCAAACTCCGACACCCTTACCTTTGCCAGCGGCACCGGCATTGCCATTACCACCGATTCTACCAATAAAAAGCTTACCATTGCCTCGAGCCTTGCCGGCAACTGGCAAAGGGACGCGACTAACGGTTACGTGTATCTTGTCAATTCAACCGATAAAGTGGGCATAGGTACTTCTTTGCCCTCGACTGCCTTGGATGTTTCCGGCGCCTCAACCCTGGCGGGTTCGGTTGCACTCGGAGGAACATCAGCGGACAATATTACCTTTACCGGGAGATTGGCAAACGGCACCAGTATTCTTCCCGGCACCGATTTAGGCAGTGATTTGGGTTCGTCTTCGCACCGCTTTAATAATGTATGGGCGGCAAATATAAACAGCAACAGCTCTCAGTCTTTTGCGGGGCAGACAACCTTTTCCTATGCGCCAACCTCAACTGCTATTACCCAAGCCTCTGTTCTTATTAATCCCACGGCTCCTGTTACCAACGGCCAGCTTTTAGGGCTTGGGGTTGCCGGCTACCAAAGGGCCTTGATTGACGCGGAAGGGGATATAATTTTAGGCTATAACGGATTAACCTCGGCTCCTGTTACGGATTATCCTTTGACCATCTACGGCCATAACGCCGCCAATGTTTCCTACATTGACACCTCGGGCAATGCCTACTTTGCCGGCAACCTCGGCATCGGCACCACCAATCCTTCCTCTTTCAGTCTCCAAACAGCAGGCAGTATCGGGCCTAATGCAACCAATACCTATAACCTTGGCTCATCTTCTTTACAATGGGCAAATGTATACGGACAAACCTTTTACGCAAACGCAACAGCGGGTCAAACAGTTGCCTCTGCCTCCTGTATTACCTCCATAGGAGGAATTGTTACAGGAAGCGGTGCCTGTCCAGGAAGTTCTACTTCTCTTTACTGGAACCAGCAGTCAGGCGCTCTCTTTCCCAACAACTCAACAGTTGATCTTTTAGTTGGAGGCCAGGCAACCTCAAGTGCAAAGTTTGCCGTGCTCAATGTTAATTCGGGTACTCCTGTCGCATCTGTTGCGGGAAATATGGTGCTTGGCTCCTCCGGAGGAACAACAAGAACCATTGGGGCAGAGGCCATGAATAACCTTCAGCTTGGTGACGCTAACACCGGAGGCATAGCCCTTGCCCCTGCCGGTTCAACCGCTCTCTTTGTGGCCAACGGGGGAAACGTGGGAGTGGGGACAAATAATCCTGTAGGGCAACTAAATGTACAAAGCAGTTCTTATCGGACAGGACAAACTGTTTTAAGCGATGGCGTAACCGGCGCCCCGCCATCGTATCCCAACAGCTTCAAACCATCGCTCACGGTACAAACGAGTGAAGTTACTGGATCACGACCTCTGTTCTTTGGATATAACAACAGTGGTTCCTGGGCATCTTACCTGACAGCTGGGGCTTGCGGCACCTTCGATCAGATGTGTCTTGACATGGGTGATACCGCAGTTGCCTTTTACACTGCTCTTCAAAATCAAGGCAACACCTTAAATATTGGAGGCGGTTCATCCACGGATGGAACATTCGCAGCCGTAGATATTATTCCCAACACTACCATAAGTGGAACATTGGGGGTTACAGGAGCAACTACCTTATCCTCAACCCTAGGAGTAACAGGAGCTTCCACCTTTACAGGTCTTGCCACCTTTAATGGGGGGGCAACTATTGCATCAGGCCAAAACTTAACAGTCTCAGGCAGTGTAGCCTCTAACCTTATCCCGTCTGTAACAGATACCTACAACCTTGGTTCCTCCTCTTTGGAGTGGAATAATATCTATGCGAAGAGTCTGATAGTCAATGGCGCAACCATTGCCAGTTATTGGCAAAGAGGGAATGGTGCTCTCTCTCCCACCAACATAACCGATGATTTCTTGCTTGGTGGAATCTCCACCCCATCAGCCAAGTTTGCTTTTCTTAATGTGGCAGGGGGGACACCAACCGCCAGTGTCTCCGGCAACCTTTCCCTGGCTGTGCCGACAACAGCGGGAGCAAACACACTTAATCTATTAAACAACAGCTCATTAAATATCCAGAGAAGCCCTGGAGGAGACGCGGGCTTAACCTCCACTCTCTACCTTGGAAACGACGGCAACGTGGGAATTGGTACAACGGCACCAACTTCTAATCTCACCCTTTATCAATCGGGAAGTGGCGCAGCAGCCGGATTTAGATTCACCGGTAATTCAATCGGCGGAGGTAATGGCGGAACCGGATTTTTGTATTCTCTTGGATATAACATCTCAAATAACAAGCAAATGTGGTATGGAGACCCTGATTATATTGGGAATAGCAACTCTTCTTTTATAAGGATTGTTAGTTTCAATGGTTATTCATACATTGATGCTGTAGATGGAGCAAATTCAGGAATAAAACCTCTTGTTCTTATGGGGGGCGGCGGTAATGTCGGGATTGGAACCACAAATCCACTGGGGAAATTAGACATTGCCGGCGGGGCCGATGCCAACGGGAGTAATGACCAATACGACATTGCGCTTCAGTACCGTAGCGGTGGTTATAGAGATAGAATAAGCAGCAGACACAATGGAAGTTCTACCTCCGGCAATGATATTGATTTTTACCTTTGGCACTACGGAGTTGATGCAGCTACAGCTATCGGCACCCTGCCGGTGATGACTCTACAGGGTAACGGTGGTGTGGCTATTGGTTCCAGTACAGGTTACGCAGCCAATGACAATGCTCCAGCTAACGGCTTGATTGTTGCCGGCAACGTCGGTATCGGCACCACCGCTCCTCTTACGGCGCTTGATGTGGCAGGTTCCGCTTCGGAGTCGGGCAATCTTACCTTCAGGGGAACCACAACTACCATTAACCAGCTAAACGGAGGAGCCTTGAATTTTCAAACTTCTCCAGGAGGGGATACGGGGCTTACCTCAAGGCTTTATATTGCCAATAACGGCAGCGTCGGGATTGGCACAACGACGCCGGGGTATCCTTTAGTTGTTACAGGCGATATGGATGCTTACGCAAAAGGTCCGCTTTATATCCAGGGCACTCCCTACGGGTCTTACGGCACAGCATTTAATCTTGACGCGTCCGCTCAGTCCAATGGAAGGGTTTTTACTTTTATGGCCGGAGCCGGTTCGGCCTTCCTTCCCGGGGGTTTTGCTATTTATGATTCAACAGGCGGCGCCTACAGATTTTCGATTTCTTCGGCAGGAAATGTATTAATCGGTAATCTCACTTCTCAAGGACAAGTATCGGGCAGTCTTTTAGGTGTAAGGGGCAATCTTTCGGTAGGCTCTTCTTATTATTCAAGCGCGGCTCCAACCGATGGAATGATAGTCCAGGGCAGTGTGGGCATCGGTACCACCTCGCCTGTTGGGATTCTGAATGTGAACGGCGCTGTTACCGGCAAAGCGCTTTCAATTTTTAACGAAACAGGAGATCAGGCGCTTTTAACCGCCTCCTCTTCGGGAACCCCGGAGTTTACTGTTTACCATCATGGTTTAGCGGATGCTTCAGTCGGGGGTCTGGCAACAAAGGTGAACGCGGGGGTTGTTTCGGATTCAACCTTTTCCGATACCGCTCCCAACGGCACTATGGCTTTGGATTCAACCGACGGAAGAATTTACTTCCGCTACGCCGGCGCCTGGCACTATGTGGCGCAAACCGCCGGTTTCCAGATACCCTCCCAGGAAGCCTTTAGCTTTACCTTCGGCAATTCAGCGCCCGGAAGTATAGGAAGTTTTGACAAGTCTAAGCCGCTTAAACCGGGGGATTTTCTTATTCCTTTTGTGGAAAAGGCCATGTCCGATGGAGCCCTGCACGGCTTGTACGCCAACTTTGCCGATGTAAGAGGCCAGCTCTTGTCTCCCGAGGACAGCGCGATTACTTCTCTCAAACAGCAGGTGGCCACCCTTTCCGGACTTTTAGATCAATCCCAAGCGACTCCAAGCGGAAGCCTTTCCAATACAGCCAATGTTTTGAATCTTAATGTTTTGGACAAAATGGTAGCTCAGGGCGCCGTTACCTTCCAAAGCGAGGTAGATTTTAACGGCAATACTATTTTTAACAGCCTGGCGCGGTTTTTTAGCAATGTTATTTTTCACGGCGCGGTCAGCTTTGAAAAACCACCGACATTTAACTCGGATACAGGAGGCTATGCCACCATTAAAGCCGGGGCAGGAAGCGTTGATGTATCGTTTTCAACTCCTTATGATAAAGCGCCGATTGTTACCGCCTCTCCCATTTCCCAGGTTAAGCTTGACTGGTGGAGGATAACCAATATCACTTCCTCCGGCTTTACCATTGAGGTCTTTCCCCTCCAAGCCCAGGATGTTTCTTTTACCTGGATAGCCTTGGCGGTTAATAACCCAACGACAACTGTTGGCAGTTCTGCCGGTTCCGGCCCTGTCTTAACCCCTTCCTCTTCTGTCCCGCCTGGTTCCGGTATGTCTTTGCCAACCGCTGTTCCAACTCCGACTCCGGCAAGCCCATCGGGTAAAACAGCTACTCTATCCGCTGTCCCGACCCCGACTTCTGCCCCAAGTCCTTCTCCTTCGCCAAGTCCTTTGCCGAGTAACGCTCCCATATCCAGTTCATCGGCCATGCCAAAGCCCTAAGGCTTGGGAGGGATAAATAATGCGCAATAAACTGACAGACAGGATAAATCATCTAAAAGACAGCGATAGGCTAAAGAGTTTAAGAATTCTTGTTTATACCGGTTATACCAGGCTAAGGTTTTCCGCCGCCAGGAAGAAAATTTTATTAGGGGTTTCTATCCTCATCCTTTTTATTCTTGGTTTTGCCTTTTATTCGCGTCTCAGGTATCAAAAGAGCAGGGAATTTTCGCAAAGTCCAAAGGAAGCGGCAAGGCTTGAGAAACAGGCAATTCTGCCCAAACTTTCAAGACTTATTAAGCTTCCGGAAGGAGAACAGCCTTTAATCGCCACTGTGGTGCATGCCTCAAAACTAAGGCAGGAGCCATTTTTTAAGGATGCCAGAAACGGGGACAAGATCGTTATCTACATGAAGGCCCGTAAAGCCATTCTGTATCGGCCCGGGGAAAATAAAATCATTAACTTTTCCAGCCTTAAGGAGAAATAGCTCAAGATCCGGGGTTTATTCTGCCTTGCCCTGAATGCCAAGTATCCACATGACAGCCTCTTTTTTGTAGCGTCTGTCGCCTCTGGAGTTGATTCTGATTGCCGGCAGTTTGCCTCTTTTCCCCCAGCGCTTAATGGTAAGAGGGGAGACCCTTAAAACCTGGGCAACCTCCCTAACTGTTAAAAGATCCGGAAGATTATCTATTGATATTGTTTGATTGTTCATAGGCTCGAGAGTATAACATTCACTATCATTATAAATGATATATGGTTACAAAGTAACAAAGTATAACAGGTTTGTCAAGAGACAAAAGGATTGACAGCCTCATAAAAATGAGCCTAGAATAGGTCAATGGCTAATATTTATGACCTAAAGAAAAAGCAAAAAGCGTTTTACAAAAGCATTGTTTCCGTTTTTTGTCCCATCTTAAACGATACCGTATACTTTACTTCCGAAGGTTTTAACCATCTCTTGTATGATAAGTCGAATCGTAAACCCCGCAAAATAAGCGAACAGTTTATGAAACTTCAATGTTTAACGCATGCCCCTTTAGTTATACGAAAGTGTGCATTTATTTCCGAAACTCGTCTTATCGAAAGAAACATTAAGGGGAAGAAGAAATTAGGGGTACATTATGAACTTGTTTACGAGGTAAAAGCGGGAGAAAAAATAAGAGTAATTGTTGAAAAAATCGGAACTGGGAAACATAAATTTCTAAGCGTAATGCGTCACAATGGAAGACGTAAAAACAAAAAGCACCGGTAAGGTGCTCTTTGGTGTGCTAGTTTCTCGGCTTTGATATATCTCAGCCGAAGAAGGGCTTTCGCCCAACTAACACATCATGAGTATACGATATAATTATTTATATGTCAATGTTTAGTCTTACTTTCAAAATAGAGCCGCGGGCTGTTACCCGCCAGCCCTTGATGGGGATAGTAATGGTTTGATATAATTACCCAATGGCTCATGCCGAAAGATATCCTGTTCAAGAAGCACCGGTTGGCGGCGATAATATGCGTCTTGAGAATTTCGTGGGAAGACTCTTAGATAAAGTTAATGGAATTCCCTACCGCCATCCGATCCTTACCAGACTTTCCAGACTCCCGCTGATTGGGCATAGTGATTCAAGAGCCGTACTCAACCCCTTTTTTAAAATAGGAAAAGACATAGGTGTGGAGCTTGGAATGTCTCCTGACGAAGCGGAATTATTTAGCTACGCCATGGCCGCAAGAATAACGATAAATAATTCTCGGAGATTGCTTCCGGACGTATCCAAGGAAGATGCCAAAGAATATTTTGAAGATAATACTAGGTCTTTGGCAGAGAGAATAGGCAGAGCATATCAAAGGACTAATCCCAATGTTGATTCGGGCAGGCTTAAAGACTGGTTAGAAACAACGATAAGGATGGGTTATTTAATGGGAACAATGTTTTCCCAAAATTTAGATCCTGACCAGGTTTCTTACGCGGAAATATTAAAGAAAAAAGCTCAAGAAATCAAGGCGCTTCGGCCAAACAATGTAATTTTTTACTGATTTGCCTGCTGATTTTTATTTTAGCTCCACTGCCGCCCCGGCAGCTGTCAGTTTCTCCTTGGCCTCTTCCGCTGTTTTTTTATTGACTTGAGTCATTACCTCTTTTGGCGCCGCGTCTACCAGGTCTTTTGCTTCTTTAAGTCCGAGAGTGGGAACAAGTTCCCGCAAGGCCTTGATGACCGCGATTTTGTTTGCTCCTGAGTTCGCGATAACAACATTAAAGACTGTTTGTTCTTCCTTTGCTTCGCCTGCGTCCTGGGCTGCGCCGTTTGCCGGAGCCGAGGCCGCCATAAGCTGAGCGGAAACTCCAAATTTTTCTTCCAGAGCTTTGACTAAATCAGACAGTTCCAAAACAGACATTTCCTCAACTGCTTTTAAAAATTCATCTTTGGTTAATTTTGCCATTTTCTATATACACCCCCCTTCGTTTAGTAATTTTGAGCCTGCAATTATCGCTTTTCAATCAATTTTAATCTCTTTTTATTTAAAATTAAGCTTTTTTTGTCTCTATAGCTTTTAAAGTCAAAACCAATTTCTGCATATTCCAATTAAGCGCCCGATGCAAGCCAAAAATAGGCGACTTCATGCCGAGGGCAAGCCGGGTCAGCAGCACGTCGCGGCTGGGGAGGGCGGATAGTTTTAGCACTTCTTCCCCTGTTAGCGCTTTGTTTTCCAGAATGCCAAGTTTAATAGCGGGCAGACTGATTGATTTAATTATTTTTGCCAGCTCTTTTAAGGCCGCCACCTCATCTTCAAAGGAGAACAGGACAGAGGTTGGGCCTGTGAGATCAATCTTAAGGGTGCTGTTCTGCGATTTTCCCAGGGCAATTTTAATAAGCGTGTTTTTAGCGGTAAACGTTTCCGCCTTTAACGGCCTGAGGGATTTTTTAAGTTCCTCAATCTGCTTGTGGGTCATGCCTGTAAAATCAAGAAAGACAATAGATTTTGCCTTATTGGTTTTATCCAGGAGCCTGGCTACAATCTGTTCCTTTTTTTCCCTGTTGGAACTGATCTTTTTATTCATAAAAAAACCTCGGTTTACCGAGGCTATACACTTAATAATACTTTTTATCGCAAAGTATTCTATGACTTAAGTTTTTCCTCGGTAGGATTTATCGCGTCCAACGCGGCCTACTGTCTTAGGTAAGGGGATGTTATCAGATTTTAGCGGTCAAGTCAACCGTAATTTTACTATAAGTTACAGAGTTTTCCAGATTAAAATGTGGATAAGTTTTTTGATTTCTTGCTATAAGATAAAAGATGAACCGTATCTTGG
>JAMCXO010000011.1:33773-36974 GCA_023473545.1 Patescibacteria group bacterium
CTCGGCATGAAGTCGCCTATTTTTGGCTTGCATCGGGCGCTTAATTGGAATATGCAGAAATTGGTTTTGACTTTAAAAGCTATAGAGACAAAAAAAGCTTAATTTTAAATAAAAAGAGATTAAAATTGATTGAAAAGCGATAATTGCAGGCTCAAAATTACTAAACGAAGGGGATGTTATCAGATTTTAGCGGTCAAGTCAACCGTAATTTTACTATAAGTTACAGAGTTTTCCAGATTAAAATGTGGATAAGTTTTTTGATTTCTTGCTATAAGATAAAAGAGAGCTCCGGTAGGCATTTGTGAGTTTATGGATTTTTATTGGTAAATAATTGAGCGGTGTCCAACAGTCAAAATATAGACAATGCCGTCATCCTTATTTATTTTATAAATAATTCTATAAACCCCGATTTTATAAGAATATCGTTTTGTAAGTTCTCTTGCCAGACCTTTCCCAAGATACGGTTCATCTTTTAGGTCTTCTAATATCCGTCCAATTGAGACTTGATTTGTTCTGGAGAGATTTTTTAATTCTTTTTTTGCTCTTGCGGTGAGTTTAATCCTAAACATCTAATTGCAGTTCTTTTTTTACTTCTTCCCAATCGTAAACCCTTCCTTTTCCAAGATCCTTTTCTCCGGCCGCTATAGCCTTGATTAATACGGGATCCGATAGTATATCGTTTGTTTCTTTCCAGGATTCGTATTCAATGCTCGAGATGAGCGCCGCGGCCGGAGAACCGTTAACAGTAATAACATACTCGTCTAATTTTTTGTTTGCGTTTTGAACAAGTGTTGTAAGTTTCTCTCTTACTTTGGTAATCGGTAATGTTTTTACCATAATTGCATAATACATAATTCTGTACAGATTGTCAAGATTGCCCGGGCAATATCATAGATTAGAAGATCAGACGTTTGTTTACGGAAGGGTTTTCTGCTAAAATGTGTTTTCTATGACCGAGCAAAAATATTCCTCTTTTTGTGAAGAGGAGACAGAAAACGGCTTAAAACCCGAGATTATCGAAGAATCGGTTTTCACGCAGTTTTTTAAGGGAAAGGCAAGTGAGGTAAGCGGCCTGGTTGTTCTCAATGGCCTGCCTTTCCTTTTCCGTGCCCGGAAGATAAGGGATTCCCGTCCCTGGCTTGTTCACGCGCCCTACCTTCCAGGTGGGTTTTATGTTCAGAGTGCGGGAGCGGATGATCAAATTTCCGCCTTAGCGGCAAACTTTGGATTCAGCAGGGAAGTGCTTTCTGTTCAGCAAGAGGGGGAAGAAGCCATTGACTTTTTATTTAGCGCGAAAATCCGCGAAAAGCAAGAGGCGGACGCAATAACCCTTCTGCGGCTTCTTGGCGCGCAGGAACGGCAAATAGAAGAGGCGCAAAGAAGCTGCGGGCTGATCCAATTTCTCAATCAGACAGTTGCCGATCACCAAAAGGAATACGAAAGAGTAAGAAGGCGATACGAAGAAGAAAAGCCGTTGAGAACCCGCTTTGCGGAGATGGTAAAGGCTGTTTCCAACCGGCGCGCGGGTGGGTTGATCTAGCGATTTTGGGTCTTACTTTTTGTGGTATAATTTATGTTGTTATGAATCGGGAAAGAGGATCGGCGGTAAAATCTTTAGTCTTACATCAATGGCTTAAGATTATCCTGATTGCTCTTTTTATTTTAGGTCTTGCCGGCCTTGTTAAGCGAGAGCACCATACTAATGTATCCTCTGTTTCCGGCTCCAGCATCCACAAGATAAAGCATATTGTCGTCATTTTCCAGGAAAACAGATCATTTGATTCATATTTTGGCACTTTTCCGGGGGCACTGGGTATTCCCATGAAAGAGGGTATCCCGACTGTTTGCGTTCCCAACCCTCAAACAGGCAGCTGCGTAAAGCCCTATCCCGACCATAACGACGTCAACGGAGGCGGGCCCCACAACGCCAGGGCATCGGAGGCGGATATTAACGGAGGGAAAATGTCGGGCTTTATCAAAGAGGCCGAAAGGGGCAAGAGAAAATGCGCTGACCCGACAGATCCCAAATGCACCAACGCTAGAAAAACCGATGTGATGGGTTACCACAGCGAAGGCGACATACCAAACTACTGGGCTTACGCCAAAGACTTTGTCCTGCAGGACCATATGTACGAATCCGTCCATTCCTGGAGTTTTCCGTCCCACCTTTTTCTCGTCTCCGGCTGGTCCGCTGACTGCGCGTCTTCCGGGGATCCGACAAGCTGTGTTGGTTCCCTTATGCCTAAAAACAGAACCCCCAAAGACCCCACTCCCTTTGCCTGGACGGACATAACCTATCTTTTGAACAAAGCGCATGTAAGCTGGGTTAATTACTTGGACCATGGCGCGGCACCCAAGGGCGCGTGGGCCGGAAAAAGTAAATCGGGAGTGCCGAAAATTTGGAATGTCCTGCCCGGTTTTAGCGATGTTCACGAGGATCGTCAGCTTAAAAACATCCAAAACCTTTCCAATTTTTATTCTGCCGCCAAGTCCGGCACCCTTCCTTCGGTATCCTGGATTTTTCCTAATCCTTCAGACAGCGAACATCCGCCCGCCAAGGTAAGCGTTGGGCAAAGTTATGTCACAAGGCTTGTCAACGCGGTGATGCAAAGCCCCAATTGGAAAACAACGGCAATATTTATCACCTGGGACGACTGGGGAGGATTTTATGATAATGTACTGCCCCCTCGGGCAGATAGCCTGGGGTACGGAATAAGAGTGCCGGGTATTGTTATCAGTCCGTACGCTAAGAAAGGCTATATTGATCATCAGACATTAAGTTTTGACGCTTATCTTAAATTTATCGAGGATGATTTCCTGAACGGGCAAAGAATTGATCCCAAAACCGACGGCAGGCCGGACAGCCGGCCAAACGTTCGTGAAAACTCACCAATACTCGGCAATCTCGTCAATGACTTTGATTTTTCAATGCCGCCTAGGCCTCCTTTGATTTTGCCTGTCAATCCGAAAACTACCCTTATCGAAAATGCCAAGCCTAAGGCATTACAAAAGAGAAAGGCAAAAAAGGCGGAAAAGCTGCATAATTCTTCGAAATGATCCCCGGCTAATTAAAAAGTCGTACCTAATTGAAGAATGATACTGAAAACGGAGCTATATATTTAAGAAAACGAATCGCTTTTTCTATTGTATTGATTAATTTTTAGAAATAATTTTCTTTCTTCTCCTCGCATAATTGTAGCA